>DASUAS010000131.1:0-4905 GCA_035763625.1 Acidimicrobiia bacterium | reverse complement strand
CACGCAGCCGTTCCCACTGCTCGGGATGGTCGCGGAAGGCGACGAGTCCGCCCGAGATCGCCGAGCGCGTCGTCTCCGAGCCGGCGATGGTGAGGATCAGGAAGAACTGGTCGAGCTCCGACGACGTGAGCCGCCAGGTCTCGCCGTCGTCGCCGTCGACCTCCGCGGTGGTGAGGATGCTCCACACGTCGTCGGTGGGTTGGCGGCGCTTCTCGTCGCCGAGCGCGCGGGCGTACTCGTAGAGCTGCGTACCGGCCAGGAACCACTCGTCGCGGGAGATCCCCGCCTCCGGATCGGGCGCGGACATGATCGTGTCGGTCCAGCGGAAGACGTCGGGACGGTCGGCCTCGGGGATGCCCACGATGTCGGCGATCACGTGCATGGGGAGCTGGTAGGCGACGTCCTGCACGAAGTTGCAGGTACCGGCCTCGGCGGCGGTGTCGAGGATCCGGGTGGTGCGCGCCGCGATCTGCTCGTCGAGACGGCGGATCATGCGGGGGGTGAACCCGGCGCTGATCAGCTTGCGCATGCGGGTGTGGCCCGGTGGATCGGCCGACACCAGCGTGTGGCCGCGCTGCTCGTCACCGGTCGGCGAGAGGCTGGCGCCGTCGAGGGAGCTGAACGCGCGCCAGTCGCGCGCGAGCGTCTGCAGCTCGGGGTGGCCGAGCACGACCCAGAACTCGATCCCCTCAGGGCTGCGCGTGAGCGTGGCGCGCGGATGGCGCCAGACCGGGTGCTCGTCGCGCAGCTCGCGGAACAGCTGGTGCGGGAAGCCGCCGCGGTAGAGGTCGTGGGGGGTGAGGTCCACGCCGAGGACGGGAGGCGAGGTCACCGGCGGGAACCTATCCTCGCCGCCACCGTCCGTCGAGGACCCGGCGAGGAGGGCTGATGGACCGCATCAACCACGTGAAGATCGTCTCGCCCGACCCGGCGGCCGTCGACCGGTTCCTGCGCGAGGTCGTCGACCTGCCCGAGGGATGGCCGCTCGGCTCGCTCGACGGCTACCGCCCGCCCGCCGAGGTGCCGTCGCCCGCCCGCGCCGCGAACGGCGAGCTCACCATGGAGAGCATCATGGCGTTCCGCGGTGAGACGCAGGTGATGGGCGGCTTCATCGTCGGCGACCCGAGCAGTCGCCAGTTCCAGATCTTCCAGGGCGACCAACCGAAGGTGTGGGGCGTCGCCATCGGCACCCGCGACCTCGAGGGCGCGCACGCGCGTTGCATCGAGCGCGGCATCGCGTGCACCGACCTGCAGCTCACCGAGTGGCACGACGGCGGATCGATCCGCTTCTTCTTCGCCGAGGTCGGCGGCATCGTCTTCGAAGTCCTGCGCGCCGAGTGACGGCACCGAACGAGGGGAGTGACCCGTGGACGTCCGCAACGTCGCCACCGTGGAACCGGAGGTCGAGCACAACGGCACCGTGCCGGTGTGGTGGCTGATCCGGCCGCAGGAGATGAAGGCGATCACCGATGGTGGGTACCTCGAGCTCGCGAACGAGTTCGAGGTCGCGGTCGGCGGCGAGGTGTTCCCGCACACGCACCCGACACACGAGTTCTACTTCGTGATGAGCGGCGTTGGCGTGATGACGATCGCGGGCGAGGAGCGCGACGTCGCGCCCAGCGATCTGATCTACATCCCGCCCGAGCAGGTGCACAGCCTGCGCCCGACCGGCGACGAGCCGATCCGCTGCTTCTGCTTCGCGGTGGGGGTCAAGGGCGCGGGTCCGATCGACTACACGAACCACTGACGGCGGAGGAGGTCGTCATCCTCCCCGGGCGTCGACCAGCGCGGCGCGGCTCACCTTGGTGGCCTCGGTGCGGGGGATGACGTCGACGAACTCGACGGTCTTCGGGACCTTGTACGCGGCGAGGCGGTCCTTGGCGAACGCGCGCACGGCGTCCTCCGACGGTGGGTGCTCGTGGTCGACGGGTTCCACGATGGCGTGCACCCGCCGTCCCCACTCGGGGTCCTGGAGGCCGACCACGACGACGTCGGCGATCTCGGGGTGGTCGATGAGCGCGGTCTCCACCTCGGCGGGGAAGACGTTGGCGCCACCGGTGATGATCATGTCGACGCGCCGGTCGACGATGTGCAGGTAGCCCTCGGGTTCGAGCCAGCCGAGGTCACCGCCGGTCGAGAAGCCGTCGACGGTGCGCGGAGGCAGGGGCGCGCCGCCGAGGTAGTGGAACATCCCGCTGCTCGGCGACCGCATGTAGATCTCGCCGACCTCGCCCGGGGGCAGGTCGTGGCCGTCGCCGTCGAGGATCTTGATCTCGGTCTCGCGGAAGCCCTTGCCGACGCTGCCGGGGTGCTCGAGCCACTCGTCGCCCCGGATCGCGCAGAGACCGATGCCCTCGGTCATCCCGTACGACTGGTACACCTTCTCCGCGCCGACCAGGTCGATCCAGCGCTGCACCAACGACGGCGCGATCACGGCTGCGCCCTGCAGGAACCACACGAGGCTCGACAGGTCGCGCTCTTCGATGTCGGGCAGGTCGGCGATGCGCTGCAACATGAGCGTGGTCGCGGTGAACGTGGTGATGCCGTGGCGCTCGATCAGGTCGACGATGAGCTCGGCGTCGAACTTCTGCAGCACGACGAGGTGGTCACCGGCGAGCAGGCTGAAGAGGGTGGCGAAGCCGTTGGTGTGGTACATCGGCGCCATCACCAGGACGACCTGCGGGCGGTCGACCGGCTCCCACGTCGTCGCGAAGGGCATGCCGGTCATCTCGTCGTAGAGCCCCGGCTTGTCCATCAGGATGACCTTCGGCGATCCGGTGGAGCCGCTGCTGCAGATGCCGTTGGTCATGGGTGACACTGCGATCGGCAGGGGCGTGGGGTCGAGGTCGTGGGCGGCTTCGAGCCAGGCCAGGTCGTCGACGCCGACGCTCACGCCGTCGATCACCTCGAGCACTCGCTCGCGCTCCCAGTCGGGGAGGTCCCAGCGCACCGGTACGGGGACGGCGCCGAGCTTCCAGGCCGCGAGGACGGTGGTGACGAACTCGGGCGAGTTGCGGAGCGCGACCGCGACCCGGGTGCCCTCCGCCGCGCCGCGCTCCTGCAGGGCGCGGGCGATCTGGGTGGAGCGCAGATGGAGCTCGGGCCAGGTGACGACGGTCTCGGCACCGTCGACCGCCACCACGCGCAGCACCGGCGAGGTGGCGTCGGTCTCGGCCAGCTGCGCGATCCGCTCGGCGAAGGAGACGTCGGCTTCGGGCGGGGCGGCGGCGCTCATCGGGGGTTGAGGTGCAGCGCGGCGAAACGCCAGCTGGTCCCATCGAGGACGACGGTCGCCTCGTACCAACCGACACCGACGATGGCGAAGGGCGCGTCCGCCTCGGGGCGGCGGGTGAGCAGGTAGTCGGCCATCGCGTCGAACGCGCCGTCGGCGCCGTCGGTGGCGGCGCGCACGCTCACGTTGGTGATGATGTGCACGCCGCCGGGCGCCGTCATCACCTTGCGCATGAGCTCCGTGATCGCCTCGCGCCCCTGCTGCTCGTCGCCGGCCAGCGAGTAGTCGGCGTCGGCGGTGAAGAGCTCGCCGAAGCCGTCGAAGTCGCGACGGTCGATGCGGTGGGCATAGCGGGCGAACAGGTCCTGCACGCCGGTGATCGTCGCGGGATCGGGAAGGGTGTCGGGTGCGGAAGGGTCCATCGCCGCAGTCTCACCGCGCGGAGGTAGCGTCCGCCACATGGAGATGCAGTGGAGGCACGGCCCGATGGAGACGCGCGGCCGGATGGAGACGCGCGGCCAGGCGGCCGGGACGCCGGAACGGAATCGACCGGCGTGATCGATTTCGCTGCGGCACCGATCCCGGGCGAGCTGGTTGCGGGCTATCGGGCCGCGGGCTACCAGACCGACGCGGTGGTGCCTGCCCTCCTGGCCCGCAACGTGCTCGAGTTCGGGGCGTCGGTGGCGGTGGTCGACGACACGCGTGAGGTCACGTGGCGCGAGCTGGCCGACGCCGCCCGGCGGGTCGCCGGGCTCCTCCACGCCCACGGCATCGGTCCCGGCGACACCGTCGTGTGGCAGCTGCCCAACTGGTGGGAGGCGCTCGCGGTCGCGCACGGCGTGTGGGCGGCGGGGGCGATCTCGGTGCCGGTGGTGCCCATCTACCGCGAGCACGAGCTGGCCGAGATCATGCGGGCGGTGCAGCCGGCGTGCGTGATCGGGCCGCCCGAGTTCCGGGGCCACGACCACGTCGGCATGTTGACCGCGGCCGCGAAGGCTGCCGGCGCCGAGCTTCGCCTCCGGGTGGTCGTGCGGGGCGAGGCGACCGGCTGGGTGACCTGGGACGACGCGCAGCGGGCGTCGCCGCACGTCGAGTCGGCCATCGACCCGGGCGCGCCGATGATCGTGGGTTTCACGTCGGGGACGACGTCGGGCGCGAAGGGCGCGGTCGTCAGCACGCGCGGCTTCCTGGCGGTGCCGACGCGCCATCACCGAGCGACGCCGTACACGTTCCGCGACCGCGGCTACATGCCGGCGCCGGTGTCGCACATCACCGGGCTGCTCATGGCGGTCACGTTGCCGTTGATCTCGGGGTGCTCGGTGCTCCTGGCCGAGCGTTGGGACGCGGCGCGAGCCGTCGACGACATGCGTCGCGCCGGGGTGACCTACACCGGTGGCGCCGCGGTGTTCATCCAGGAGCTCGTCGCTGCGGTCGAGGCCGCGGGGCTCGACTCGTTCCCGCTGTCGAACGGCTACAACTGCGGCGGCAGTGCGATCCCCGTCGAGCTCGTCGATCGGTGCGAGGAGCTCGGCATGCGGCCGCGACGCGCGTACGGCATGACCGAGTGCCCGACGGTGTCGGCGTCGGTCGGCACCGACGGCCCCGACATCCGCCTCCGCACCGACGGACGCGTGCTCCCCGGCGTCGAGGTGCGGGTGGTCGACGGCGAGTTC
>DASUAS010000130.1:0-5567 GCA_035763625.1 Acidimicrobiia bacterium | reverse complement strand
AGGGCGGGAGGGTCGGGGTGTCGGTCAGCCCCGCGACGCTGGCGGTGCACACGACGTGGCCGGCACCCTGCTCCGCGAGCACCGGCGCGAACACCAGCGCGCCGTTCACCACGCCCCGGACGTTGACGTCGAACACCCACTCCCACACCTCGAGGGGGGTGTCGAGCATCGGACCGACCGGCGCGACGCCCGCGTTGAGGCACACGACGTGCACGCCACCGAATTGCGCCACGGCCCGATCGCGCAGCTCGTACATGTCGTCGACGGCGCGGACGTCGCCGGTCACCCCGAGGAGACGGTCACCACCGTCCAGCCGGTCGATCGCCGACGCGACCGCCGCGGGCTCCACGTCGGAGATGACCACCCGCATGCCGGCGGCGAGGAAGCGCGCCGCCATCGCACTGCCGATGCCACCCGCGCCCCCCGTGACAACGCACACCTTGTCGGTCGGTTCCTCGAGCCACGCACCCGTGACCGCCATGCCGTCCCCCGTCGTCGGTGATCCGGTCGACTGCCTACCACGGACGCGGCGTCCCTTGACGCAGTGGTTGACTACGACCGTCGTCCGATGCTCCAGGGGGAACGCCGATGAGGGTGCCGCTGACGATCGCCGACCACCTCGAGCGGGCGGAGGCTGTCTACGGACGGCGAACGGTCCTGCTCGACGAACCCGACCAGCCCGCCGCGCCGTGGGAACCGCTCACCGCGTCGGCCATGGCCGAGCGGGCTCGCGCGCAGGCGGCCGGGCTCGACGCGCTCGGGATCGCCCCGGGGGAGCGGGTGGCGATCGTGAGCCACAACTCGGCGCGCCTGCTCACTGCGTTCTGGGGTGTGAGTGCCCACGGGCGGGTGCTCGTGCCGATCAACTTCCGCCTCCGCGCCGACGAGATCCAGTACATCGTCGAGCACAGCGGCGCCTCGGTGCTCCTCGTCGATCCGGAGCTCGACGAGTCCCTCCGCGAGGTCGCCGCACCTCGCCGGTACCTCCTCGGCGCGGAGAGCGACCAGGAGCTCTACCGGTACGGCGTCGAACCGCGGCCCTGGAAGGCCGACGAGGACGCCACCGCCACGATCAACTACACGAGCGGGACGACCGCGCGACCGAAGGGCGTCCAGCTCACGCACCGCAACCTCTGGATCAACTCGGTGACGTTCGCGTTGCATGCAGGTGTGAGCGACCGCGACGTCTACCTCCACACGTTGCCCATGTTCCACTGCAACGGTTGGGGGATGACCTACGGCGTCACCGGGATGGGTGCGCAGCACGTCGTGCTCCGCAAGGTCGACGGTGGCGAGGTCCTGCGACGCGTCGAACGCCACGGGGTCACGTTGATGTGCGGCGCCCCGGCGGTCGTCACTGCCGTGCTCGACGCCGCGGCCTGGTGGGACGGTCCGATCCCCGGACGCGATCGTGTGCGGATCGTGGTGGCCGGAGCGCCTCCTCCCACCCGGACGATCGAGCGGGTCGAACACGAGCTCGGCTGGGAGTTCAACCAGCTCTACGGCCTCACCGAGACGTCGCCGTTCCTCACGATGAACCGGCCGCGCGCCGAGTACGACGCCTTGTCGCCGACGGAGCGGGCGCGCGCGCTCGGTCGCGCCGGCGCGCCCGGCCTCGGTGTGAAGCTGTGCATCGACGAGCACGGAGAGGTGCTGGCGCAGAGCAACGTGGTGTTCGAGGGGTACTGGGAGCAGCCCGAGGCGACCGGAGAAGCGCTCGCCGACGGCTGGTTCCACACCGGCGACGGCGGCGCCATCGACGACGACGGCTACCTGAGCATCTCCGATCGCAAGAAGGACGTGATCATCACCGGCGGGGAGAACGTGTCCTCCATCGAGGTCGAGGACGCGCTCTGCTCGCATCCTGATGTCGCCGAGGCCGCCGTCATCGGCGTGCCCGACGAGAAGTGGGGTGAGACGGTGAAGGCGCTGGTCGTGCTCGTCCCCGGCGCCACCTTCTCGGAGCCGGCCCTGATCGAGCACTGCCGGGCGCATCTCGCGCACTTCAAGTGCCCGACCAGCGTCGAGGCGCGTGGCGAGCTCACCCGCACGGCGACCGGCAAGCTCCAGAAGTTCAAGCTGCGCGCGCCCTACTGGGAAGGCCGGGAACGGCAGGTGCACTGAGGGTCCGGGGCGGGGATCGTGGCCGCGGCGGTAGCGTGCGGAACGTTCGCCGACTCGCGCCGAGGAGATGGTTTGCATGAAGACGTTCGACAAGCTCTACATCGACGGCGCGTGGGTCGCACCCGCGGGTGACGAGACGCTCGACGTGATCGACTCCACCAGCGAAGCGGTCTACGCCACCATCCCCGCGGGCACGCCGGCCGACATCGATCGCGCGGTCGCGGCGGCCAAGGCCGCGTTCCCGGGGTGGGCCGACACGTCGGCGTCCGAGCGCGGGAAGCTGCTGCTCCGCGTCGCCGAGGAGCTCGAAGCCCGGCGCGACGAGATCGCCGACATCATGACCCACGAGGTCGGGATGCCGAAGCCCCTGTCGGCCGCCATCCAGGTCGGCACCGGCATCTCCGCGTTCCGCAACGCCTCGGAGGTCGCATCGACCTACGCGTTCGAGGACGACTCCGAGGGTCTGGTGGTGAAGGAGCCCATCGGCGTGGTCGGTTGCATCACCCCGTGGAACTATCCCCTCAACCAGATCGGCGCCAAGGTCGCGTACGCACTGGCCGCGGGGTGCACCGTGGTGCTCAAGCCGTCAGAGGTCGCGCCGGTCAACGCGTTCGTGCTCGCCGAGATCTTCGACGACCTCGGGTTCCCGCCCGGCGTGTTCAACCTGGTCTCCGGAGTCGGTCCGGTGGTCGGCGAGGCGCTGGCCGCGCACCCCGACGTCGACATGGTGTCGTTCACCGGCTCGACTCGCGCCGGCCGGCGCGTCTCCGAGTTGGCCGCGCCCACGATCAAGCGGGTCGCGCTCGAGCTCGGCGGCAAGTCGCCCAACGTGCTGCTCGACGATGCCGACTTCGCGTCGATGGTGCCCGCGGGTGTCGGTGCGGCGTACATGAACTCGGGCCAGACCTGCAGCGCGCTGACGCGCATGATCGTGCCGCGCTCGCGCCTCGCCGAGGCCGAGGAGCTCGCCAAGCAGGCGGCCGAGGCCTACGTGGTGGGTGACCCGTTCGCCGCTGGCACGACGCTCGGTCCGCTCGTGTCCGCGGTGCAGCGCGAGCGCGTGCGCGGCTACATCGAGAAGGGGCTCGACGAGGGCGCGACGCTGGTCACCGGAGGTGCCGACGCGCCCGAAGGTCTCGACTCGGGCTTCTTCGTGAAGCCGACGGTCTTCTCCAACGTCACGACCGACATGACCATCGCCCAGGAGGAGATCTTCGGCCCGGTGCTCGTGCTCATGCCCTACGACACCGACGACGAGGCCGTCGAGATCGCCAACGACACCGTGTACGGCCTCGCCGGCGCGGTCTCGGGGAGCGACGAGCGGGCCCAGGCGGTCGCACGCAAGATCCGGGCCGGCCAGGTGCGGGTGAACGCAGGCGGCTACTTCCCGGCCGCACCCTTCGGTGGCTACAAGCAGTCGGGTCTCGGTCGTGAGCACGGCGCGTACGGCCTCGAGGAGTTCCTCGAGGTGAAGGCGCTCTTCGTCTGACGACGTGGTGCGTTCCCGGCTGCGTGCGCCATGATCGGCGCACGGAACCGTGGAGCAACCGGGGGAGTGCACGGTGCAGGAACATCGCTACTCGTTCGAGATCGACGCGTCGCCGGAGGAGATCTGGGCGGTGATGCACACCCGTCCGGAGCACCCGGACGGGTTCGTGGGGATGGGCGAGTTCGGGCCGTTCGTGCGCAAGATCGAGCACGGCCCGGTGACCATCGAGATCCTCCACGAGGGTGACGAGCACGGTGCCGGGCTCGTGCGCCACTGCTTCTTCCGGGTGCCCAAGTACCTGTTGAGCGGCGGCATGGCGCAGTCGTGGGAGCACGTGACCGAGGTGGTGCCCAACGTCTCGGCGAAGTACTACGCGGTCGGCAAGCCGTTGTGGTCACGCGCCGAAGGTGAGCACCGCCTCGAGCCATTGCCCGACGGCCGCACGCGGGTGCACTTCATGGAGCGCTACCACGTGTTCAACCCGTTCATGCGCCTGCTGCTCGAGCAGAAGGTCCACCACTTCATCTCCAAGGACAACGACAAGCTCGTGCAGGCGGGCATCGAGCGCGGACTGGCCGCGAAGCACGGCGGCGTGACCGCCCACCCCTGACCGTGGTGAGCGCCCACGGCCGCCTGGCCGGCGGGGGCGACGCGCCCGGCGCGGGCGAGAACACCGTCGTGGTCGCGCGCACCGACGGGTTCGTGGTGGAGCAGATCCTGAGCGGGACGCTCGACGCGCCCCAGGGCTACGAGCAGGACCACGACGAGTGGGTCGTGGTGCTCGCCGGCGGCGCGGTGCTCGAGGTCGAGGGCGTCGCGCACGAGCTGATCGCCGGCGACTGGTGGCTGCTCCCCGCCGGAACGCCGCACCGACTCGTGCGCACCCATCCCGGGACGAGCTGGTTGGCGGTCAGGTCGACGGGCTGAACCGGGGGCGCGCCGTCACGCCGTCGGGAGGTGCCACTGCAGCTCGACGTGCTGACCGAACGCGAGCACGCCTGCGGCCACGACGTCGGTGCGCACGAACGCCTGGATCATGTTGGGTGCAGCGGCGCCCGGTTCGTCGGGGTGGAACACGCGCGTGAGCACGACGCGACCCGCGAGATCGGGATCCGACTCGGCCGCGCGCACGCGATCGAGGGTGGCGTCGAAGTCGTCGCGTGCGTGGAAGCGGATGCCGAAGTGGAACGACCGCTGCGGTTCGGCGCGCAATCGATCGAGGTACGCGCGTGCGGCCGTGCCCACCTTGCCATCGCCGTCGTCGCTCGTGTCGCCATCGATCGCGGAGGCGAGGGTCTGCTCGAGCGCCCACTGCTCGGGCGTGACCTCCGAGGCGTAGCACGCGTTGTTGGAGAAGTCGCCGAGCTCGGGATCGACCAGCGCGGTCATCCACGTCCCGCCCCGGTCGAACACCCGCATGCCCAACAGCTCGAAGACCCGGCCCGTGAGCGCACGCTCCCCCGGGCGGTACACCATCTCCACGTGGTTGAGGCGGTGACCGGTCTCGGCCACGGTCGTCATGCAACGACCGTACCGCCTCCTCTTCCCCGACGCTCGGCCGGTCAGCCGAGCATGTAGCTGCCGGCGTCGACGACGACCGACTGCCCGGTGATGGTGCGGGCTTCGTCGCTGGCGAGGAACAGCGCCAGGTTGGCGACGTCGTCGGTCGAGGAGATGTCGCGCAGCGGGACGCTGGCGAGCATCTTCGTCCGCATGCTCTCCTCGTCGACGCCCTGCTCGTCCGCCATCCGGTGGACCCAGTTCCGCCACAGCTCGGTGTCGATCCCGCCGGGCACGATGCAGTTGCAGCGGACGCCGTGGCGCCCGACCTCCAGCGCCACCGCCTTGGTGAACGCCCGGAGCGACGCCTTCGCGGTCACGTAGTGCGTCTTGCGGGGCACGCCGTTGAACCCGGCGGTCGACGAGAAGTTGAGGATCACGCCCGAACTGCGTT
>DASUAS010000129.1:0-9294 GCA_035763625.1 Acidimicrobiia bacterium | reverse complement strand
CCCGGCCGCGCAAGCACCTCACGCTCGTGCACAAGACCAACGTGCTCACGTTCGCGGGCGACCTGTGGCAACGGGCCTTCGACGAGGCCGCGGCCGACTACCCCGACGTCGACACCGCGTACCACCACGTCGACGCCGCGTGCATCTACTTCGTGCAGGACCCCGGCCGCTACGACGTGATCGTCACCGACAACCTCTTCGGCGACATCCTCACCGACCTCGGCGGCGCGGTCTCGGGCGGCATCGGTCGGGCCGCGTCGGGCAACCTCAACCCGGCCCGCACCGGACCGTCGCTCTTCGAGCCGGTCCACGGCTCCGCGCCCGACATCGCGGGCACCGGGAAGGCCGATCCGCGCGCCGCCGTCATCTCGGCCGCGATGATGTTGGAGTTCCTCGGCGAGGACGCCGCCGGGGCGCGAGTACGGGCCGCGGTCGACAAGTCCGACGACGTCCAGGGAACGACCGCCGAGATCGGCGACGCCATCGCGGAGAGGATCTGAGCCAATGCCTTTCGAGAAGACCGAGAAGATCTGGATGGACGGCGAGCTCGTCCCGTGGGACGAAGCGCGCGTCCACATCCTGACCCACAGCCTGCACTACGGCTCGGGGGTGTTCGAGGGCATCCGCACGTACGCGGCCGCCGACGGCCCGGCGGTGTTCCGCCTCACCGACCACATCCAGCGTCTGTTCGACTCCGCGAAGCTGATCATGATGGAGATCCCGTACACCCGCGAGGAGATCGTCGAGGCGTGCAAGCTCACCGTGCGCGAGAGCGGGCTCGACTCCTGCTACGTGCGGCCCATCGCGTACCTGGGGTACGGCGAGATCGGGCTCAACCCGTTGCCGTGCGAGGTGAACGTCTCGATCGCGGTGTGGCCGTGGGGCTCGTACCTCGGTGAGGAGAGCCTGGAGCAGGGCGTGCGGATGAAGGTGTCGTCGTGGCGCCGGATGGACCCCAACATCAACCCGGTCGCGGCCAAGGGCACCGGCATCTACATCAACTCGAGCCTGGCCAAGGTCGAGGCGGTGAAGTCGGGCTACGACGAGGCGATCATGCTCAACACGCAGGGGTTCGTCGCCGAGTGCACCGGCGAGAACCTCTTCATCGTGAAGAACGGGGTGCTGATCACGCCGCCGCTGTCGAGCGGCGCGCTGGCCGGCATCACACGCGACTCGATCATGACCATCGCCCGCGATCTCGGCGTCCCGGTGCAGGAGCAGCAGCTGCTCCGCCACGACCTGTACCTCGCCGACGAGGCGTTCCTCACCGGCACCGCGGCGGAAGTGGTGCCGATCCGCTCCGTCGACGACCGCGAGATCGGCAACCGGGGGGAGATCACCCGCACGCTCCAGGAGACGTACTTCGCCGCCGTGCGCGGCGACGTGGAGCGCTACAAGGACTGGTTGGAGTATGTCCGCTGACAAGATGGTGGTACGCGACCCGAGCTGGCCGGCTCGCGTCGAGATCTACGACACGACGTTGCGCGACGGCAGCCAGCTCGAGGGCATCTCGCTCACCGTCGACGACAAGCTGCGCATCGCCGAGCAGCTCGACTGGCTCGGGGTCGACTTCATCGAGGCCGGCTGGCCCGGTGCCAACCCGAAGGACGACGAGTTCTTCGCCCGCGCGCCGGCGGAGCTGTCGCTCGACGCGTCCACCCTGGTCGCGTTCGGCTCCACCCGCCGCGTCAAGGGCAAGGTCGACTCCGACGACACGCTGCGCAAGCTCCTCGCCGCCGGCACGTCCACGGTGTGCATCGTCGGCAAGTCGTGGGACTACCACGTGCTCGAGGCGCTCAACACGACGCTCGACGAGGGCGTGGCGATGGTCGCCGACTCGGTGGCGTTCCTCCGCGCCGACGGTCGCGACGTGTTCTACGACGCCGAGCACTTCTTCGACGGCTACACGCGCAACCCGGAGTTCGCGATGCGCGTCCTCGAAGGAGCCGTGCAGGCCGGCGCGGGCCGACTCGTGCTGTGCGACACGAACGGCGGGACCCTGCCCGACGTGATCGAGCGGACCGTGCGCGCGGTGGTCGACTACTTCGGCACCGACGTCGGCGTCGGCGTGCACCTCCACGACGATGCCGGCACCGGCGTGGCCAATGCGCTCGCCGGAGTGCGCGGCGGTGCGGTGCAGGTGCAGGGCACCATCAACGGCTACGGCGAGCGCACCGGCAACTGCAACCTCACCACGATCATCCCGAACCTCACCCTGAAGATGGGGATCGAGACGATCCCGCGCGACCGTCTCGAGCGGCTCACGCCGGTGGCACACCACGTGGCCGAGCTGGTGAACATGGCGCTCAACCCGCAGGCGGCCTACGTCGGCTCGTCGGCGTTCGCCCACAAGGCCGGGCTGCACGTGAGCGCGATCGCCAAGCGACCCGACGCCTACGAACACGTGCAGCCCGACTCGGTGGGCAACGGCACCCGCTTCGTGGTGTCGGAGCTTGCGGGCAAGAGCACGCTCACGCTGAAGGCCCGCGAGCTCGGGCTCACGCTCGACGGCCCCCAGCTCAACGACCTCGTCGACACGCTCAAGCGGATGGAGCACGACGGCTACCACTTCGAGGTCGCCGACGCGTCGCTCGAGCTGCTCATGCGCCGGGCCACGGGTTGGGAGCAGAGCTGGTTCGAGGTCGAGTCGTTCCGGGTCATCACCGACGACGACGATCCGTTCACCGCCTCCACCCACGGGATCGGCGTCACCACCGAGGCGACGATCAAGGTCCACGTCGGGGGGGAGCGCGTCATCGCCACCGCCGAGGGGAACGGTCCGGTCAACGCGCTCGACACCGCGCTGCGGACTGCCCTCGGCGACCGCTACCCGGCGCTGGCCTCCGTGCACCTCACCGACTACAAGGTCCGCGTCCTCGACACCGCGCGCGGCACCGGGGCCGTGACCCGGGTGCTCGTCGACTCCACCAACGGCGACCGCACGTGGACGACGATCGGTGTGAGCGAGAACATCATCGAGGCGTCCTGGCAGGCCCTGTACGACTCGCTGGTGTACGGATTGCTCGTCGGCTTGCTCGACGAGACCGCCGCGCAGTAGCACTCAGCCCATGCCCACCGATCCCTTCGTCGCCACCGAGCTCGAGGACCGCCCCCGCCAGGAGCCCAACCTGGCGCCAGGCGTGCAGCTGCCCCCCGCCCACGGATGGAAGGCCGACCGTCCTGGAGACCTGGTCGCGGGCCAGCCCACGGGCGACCTGCTCGGGCGTCCCGGACCCAACGTCGGCTACGCGGTGATGCTCGCCGGCCGTCTCCGCGACGCGGTGCAGCTCGTGCCGCACGAGCACCTCGCCGACGCGCTCGCGGTGATCGCCGAGCTGGCGATGAAGCGGGCGTCGTCCTACGGCCGGGCGCCCATCATGCCCGACGTCGAGGTCGCCGCCACCCTGCTCGGATACAAGGGCGACGTCGACGACGCGTTCGCAGCGTGGCGAGCCGAGGTGGTGCACGGCGCCGACCACGAGTACAGCGTCCGCCGTGCGTTCGTCGACGCGGTGCCCGATGCGGTGGTGCGCCTGCCACCGAAGGTGCCGGCGCTGGTCGCCGACTTCCGTGCGGACCTGCAACAGTCGCTCGCACCCTGATCGTGCACCAGATGGTGAAGGTCCGGTTCTCGCCCGCGCCGACGGGCTCGCTCCACATCGGCGGGGCGCGCACCGCGCTGTTCAACTGGCTCTACGCGCGTCACCACGCCCGGGCCGGGGGGGAGGCGACGTTCGTGCTCCGCATCGAGGACACCGACGTCTCCCGCTCCCGCGAGGAGTGGGTCGTCGGCATCCAGGACACGCTGCGCTGGCTCGGTCTCGACTGGGACGAAGGCCCGTACCTGCAGAGCGCACGCTTCGACCTCTACCTCGACGCGGCCGCTCGATTGCTCGAGCAGGGTGACGCGTACCGGTGCTACTGCACCGAGGACGAGGTGAAGCAACGCAACGAGGCCGCCGCCGAGGCGGGGCGTCCACCCGGGTACGACGGGCGCTGCCGCGCGCTCGACGCCGCCGAGCGCGCCGCGCTGGAGGCGGAAGGCCGGCCCGCGTCGATCCGGTTCCGCACCCCCGACGACGGGGTGAGCACCTTCACCGACCTGATCCGTGGCGAGGTGCGGGTCGACTGGTCGCTGATCCACGACTTCGTCATCGTGCGGTCGGACGGCGCCCCCATCTTCTTCCTCGCCAACGCGGTCGACGACCTCGACATGGGCATCACCCACGTGATCCGCGGCGAGGACCTCATCGACTCCACGCACCGGGTGCTCGCGCTCCGTCGGGCGCTCGGCGCGAGTGATCAGCCGCAGTTCGCGCACCTGCCGCTCATCGTCGACGCCGAGACGCGGGCCAAGCTCTCGAAGCGACACGGCGCGGTCGCGCTCGAGGACTTCATCGCGGCCGGCTACCTGCCCGAGGCGCTCACCAATTACCTGGCGTTGCTCGGCTGGGCCCCCGAGGAAGACGGGAACGAGGTGCTCTCCACGGCCGAGCTGATCGAGCAGTTCGACCTCGACCGGGTGACGCACTCGGGCGCCGGGTTCGACCGTGACAAGCTCGACTGGCTCAACGGCGAGTGGATCCGTCGTCTCGCCACCGACGAGCTCGTCGCGCGCGTGGAGCCGCTCGCCCGCGAGCGCTACGGCGCCGCGGCCGACCCCGACGTCGTCGCCGCCGCGGTGGAGCTCGCGCAGCCCCGCGCGGTGACCCTCGTGCAGATCGTCGATCAGATGGGGTTCCTCTTCGTCGACGAGTCGGAGTTCGTGATCGAGCCCGAGTCGTGGGACGTCGTCGTCGGCACCGACCGCGTCGCCGAGGTGCTCGACGCGGTGATCGACCACGTCGAGCGCTGCGACTGGGTCGTCGACGCGCTCGCGCTCCAGCCGGTCACCGACGCGCTCGGGATCAAGTTCCGGAAGGTCGCGCCGGCGGTCTACGCGGTCGTCGAGGGATTCCATCGCGGGCTGCCGCTCTTCGACTCGATGTTCCTCCTCGGGAGGGAGCGCACCCTCGCCCGTGTCCGCGCCGCCCGGAACCGCTTGGCATGAGCCGGCGCCGACGAGCGATCGGCGAGCGGACCGTGGGGGAAGTCCGGGGGGCGGTCCGCTAACCTGGTGGGACCTTCGGGGGTGGTGTAATCGGCAACACAGCAGGTTCTGGTCCTGCCTTTGGGGGTTCGAGTCCTCCCCCCCGAGCTCGCAGCAAGCAACCGATCTGGCCCCGTCGTCTAGTGGCCGAGGACGCCGCCCTCTCAAGGCGGTAACGGCAGTTCGAATCTGCTCGGGGCTGCAGCCGGAGCCCGGTCCCCCTGGGGACCGGGCTCCTTCGCGTCGTGCCGGTGTCGGCGGCAGATCGTCACCCGAAGGCGCGCGTCGTCGCAGGTCGCGCACGGTTTCGGCGGTGCCGACCTCGACGCGCGCGCGTCGCGCTCGCGCTCGCGCGTGCGCGTGCTCGACGCGCTCAGCCGTGTCCCGCGCGCACGTGTGCGAACCACGCGCGAACCACGCGCGAACCACGCGCGCGTGCGGTATCCACCACTTCGCACCGACCCTGTCGTACCCTCGTTCCGACGTGCGCGTACGCGCGCACACGCGCGTGCTCAGCACGATCGAGTACACGATCGAAAAGCGGGTAACACTCGAACGCAACAACGAACGGAACGTGCAACGGTGCGTCGAGCATGTCCGTCATGCGTGCGCGCGATGTCGAAATGCTTGACGTACCGATGTAAATGCGTTCAACTTCCCTGGAACACGCACACATCTCGGAGGCCAGCGTGAACAAGTCAGAGCTCGTCGACAGCATCGCGGAGGGGGCCGGGCTCAGCAAGGCCGACGCGGAGCGCGCGTTGAACGCGCTCATCGACGCCGTGCAGGGCGCGGTCGCGAACGACGACAAGGTCACACTCCCCGGTTTTGGTTCCTTCTCCCGCTCATCCCGCGCGGCACGCACGGGTCGCAACCCGCGCACGGGTGAGCCGGTCCAGATCGCGGCATCGAAGGGCGTGAAGTTCTCGGCAGGAGCCGCCTTCAAGTCAGCCGTGAACAAGTAGGTCCGGGCACCCGCCTGTTCCTGCACTCTGACAATCCCTAGCGAAAGGTGGTGACCGTGCCTCCCGCAAAGAGACGCACTGCACGGAAGACAGCGGCGAAGAAGACGACGGCCCGCAAGCCGGCCAAGCGTCGTACCGCGAAGAAGGCGGCTGCGAAGAAGACGACGGCACGGAAGCCGGCGAAGCGTCGCACCGCGAAGAAGGCAGCGGCCAAGAAGACCACTGCCCGCAAGACCACTGCCCGCAAGACCACCCGGAAGCGCGCGGCGAAGAAGGCGGCGGCGACGCGCACCGCCAAGAAGGCGACGCGCAGGCGTACCGCGAAGAAGGCGGCGGCGAAGCGCACTGCCAAGAAGGCGACGCGCAGGCGTACCGCGAAGAAGGCGGCGGCGAAGCGCACCGCCAAGAAGGCGACGCGCAAGCGTGCGGCGAAGAAGGCGGCGACGAAGCGCACCGCCAAGAAGGCGACGCGCAAGCGTGCGGCGAAGAAGGCGCCCGCGAAGCGTCGTACGGCCAAGAAGGCGACCAAGCGGGCACCGGCCAAGCGCCGCGCGACGAAGCGTCGCTAGTCAGCACCACCTACAGGCAAGTCGTTCGAAGCGAAGGGGCCCTCTGGGGCCCCTTCGCCGCGTTCACAGGTCGGTGAGCAGCTTGAAGGGTTCGCCGCCCGAGCTGGCGACCTCGTCCTCGATGCCGTGTCGGAACGCGGCGAGCTGCGCGTCGGCGTCGGCTCCGCCCTCGACGATGCCCATCGTCGAGCGCCATTGACTCCGGTGGCACAGCAGCGCGTCGACCTTGGTGGTGACGTCGCGCGCTGACACCGGCTCCACGTGGTCGACCAACTGGGCCTCGAAGAGGAGCAGACGAGAGGGGCGGTGCGGGGCCCCCGCGCCGGGGAAGAAGTGGGGGTCCCGCGCCGCGACGATGCCGTCGATCACGAGCTGTCCGGCGTGGCGGTGGTCGGGGTGGAGGCGATACTGCTTCCAGGGGTCGTGCCCGAGGACCACGTCGGGGCGGGCGGCCCGGATCACCGAGCACACCTCCTGGCGGCGCGCCGCATCGGCCTCGAGCTCGCCGTCGACCGCGTCGAGGAACTGGACGTGGGCGGCGCCGAGCGCGTGCGCGGCGGCGCGCTGCTCGTCGCGTCGGGTGGCCGCGAGCGCGCCGAGGTCCTGGTCGGCGTCCCAGGTCCCCTTCGACCCATCGGTGAGCACGAGCAGCTCCACGTGCGCACCCGCCCGCGCCCACTTGGCGAGCGTCGCGCCGCAGCCGAACTCGATGTCGTCGGGATGGGCACCGACGGCGAGGACGCGCGCGGGGATGTCGGTCACCGCGTCGGTCACGGCGAGGTCGAGGCCTGCAGCGACGTCTCGAGTGCGGCCAAGTCGGCGGGCACGTCGACGTCGAACGCGAGCTCGTGATCGCGCACGACCCGCAGCCCGAGTCCGAGCCGGCGGGCCTCGGCGGTGTGGCGACGGAACGACCCAGGGCCGTACGCGAAGCGGAAGTCGGCGGTCGCGGGCACCGAGAGCACCGGGGTGCCGTCATCACGGTGGCAGGGCACGAGCGCGACGACCGGCTGCGACCCGTCACGCGCGAGCCGGGCGAGATCGCGCGCGTGTGGGAGGTCGGCGTGGGCGACGACGACACGGCTGCATCCGCACGCCCGCAGGTGGTCGCGACCGGCGGTGACGGCGGTGTCGAGCGTGCCCGGATCGTCGAGCACGTCGAGGTGCAGCGCGCCCGCCCACGCGCGCACGTCGGGATCGGACGACACCACGACCACCGGCATCGGGGCGGCCGCGGTCGCCACCTGCTCCGCCCAGCGCCGAGCGAGCTCGGCACGCTCGGGGCCGTCGAGCGAGGCGGCGAGGCGGGCCTTGCCCAGCGCGAACGCGCGGATCGGGATCACCGCGCCGGCGGTGGGAGCGCGGGAGGCGTCGTGGAACATCGGTCCACGTATGCTACCGAGCGTGGGGTCCGAGACGTCCGTGGCCGTGATCGGCGCCGGTTCCTGGGGCACCACCGTTGCCGCGATCATGAGCCAGCACGTTCCCACCACCATCTGGGGACGCGACGTCGACCTCGTCGCCGAGATCGACGGTCGGCACACCAACACGCGCTACCTCGGCGGCATCACGCTGCCGTCCGACTTGCGCGCCAGCGGCGACCTCGAAGCGGTGTGCGCCGACGCCACCGTCGTCGTGATGGCGGTGCCGTCCCACGGGTACCGCGCGGTGCTCGAGCGCGCCGCTCCCGCCGTGCGTCGTGACGTCCCGGTCGTGAGCCTGGCCAAGGGGATCGAGCAGGGGACGCTGCTCCGCATGACGGAGGTGACGCTGGAGGTGCTCGTCGGTCACGACGCCGATCGGGTCGCGGTGCTCACCGGACCGAACCTGGCGCAAGAGGTCGCGGAGGGCCAGCCCGCGGCATCGGTCATCGCCTGCGCCGACGAGGGCACGGCACGCGACCTGCAGCAGCTCTGCATGAGCCGGAGCTTCCGTGTCTACACCAACCCCGACGTGGTGGGGTGCGAGGTCGCGGGCGCGATGAAGAACGTCATCGCCATCGCCGCCGGCACCGCCGCCGGACTCGGCTACGGCGACAACACCCAGGCCGCGTTGATCACGCGGGGGCTGGCCGAGGTGGCGCGACTCGGCGTCGCGCTCGGTGGTGAACCCATGACGTTCGCCGGGCTCGCCGGCCTCGGTGACCTCGTCGCCACCTGCACGAGTCCGAAGAGCCGCAACCGCAGCGTCGGCTTCGAGCTGGGGCGGGGCCGATCGCTCGACGAGATCGTGGAGCAGTCGAAGATGGTCGCCGAGGGCGTGCGCAGCACCGCCGCGCTGCTCGAGCTGGCGGCGCGCGTCGGGATCGAGATGCCGATCGCGTCGATGGTCGGTGCGGTGCTCTACGAGGGCCGCCGGCCCGCGGACCTCGTGCCCGAGCTCATGCTGCGCGAGGCCAAGGCCGAACGGCACGGGCTCTCGTGAGCGGCGTTTCGTGACCGACCTCTCATGACCGGGGCCGGCTCCGACCGCACCGGTCCCTCGACCACCATCGGCGTCCTCGGTGGCACACGCGACGCGGCCGTCGACGGTCACGGCGTGGTGTCGCCCCGCGCCACGACGTGGGAGCTCGACTGGTGGATCGGTGCCGACGACCGCTGGCGCGTCCCCGCGCGCGAAGCCGCGGTGCGCCAGCAGCTGATCGACGGCATGCCGGTCGTGCAGACCGCCA
>DASUAS010000128.1:0-3325 GCA_035763625.1 Acidimicrobiia bacterium | reverse complement strand
CAGCAGTACGGCGGCGTGGTCGAGTCGCACACCATCACCCATCCCGACCTCACGACGCTGTCGTACGGCAACGTCCAGAACGAGGTGTGCGGCACCCTCGACGACTACCAGGCCCTCTACGGTCGCCGCCCCACGCTGTTCCGACCGCCGTACGGGAACACCAACGCGAACGTGCAGGCGGTCGCGGCGTCGTGCGGGCTCAAGGCGGTGGTGCTCTGGAAGGGCTCGACCAACGACGGTCGCTTCGATCTGCAGGACGGCACCCAGCTCACGCCCGGCGACGTGATCCTGATGCACTTCCGCACCGACCTGCTCACCAACCTGCAGAAGGTCT
Organism: Acidimicrobiia bacterium; assembly: GCA_035763625.1. GTDB lineage: Bacteria > Actinomycetota > Acidimicrobiia > IMCC26256 > DASPTH01 > DASUAS01. The sequence goes on along the minus strand of DASUAS010000128.1, from coordinate 2,991 downwards.
TCGACACCTGCCGACAGCAGGGCTTCGCCATCGCCAGCCTCGAGGACTACCTGCCCGCCTAGATCCGCAGCGGCTTGGTGGGCGCCATCACCAGGGCCGGGTCGTCGTGCCAGCGCTCGGGCTGCACGTCGATGTAGAGCTCGAGCTCGTTGCCGTCGGGGTCGAGCACGTAGAGCGAGTGCGTGACCGTGTGGTCCGACGCACCGACGATGGTGACGCCGGCCGCCTCGAGGTCGCGCCAGGCCGCGCGCAGCTCGTCGTCGGTCGTGCCGATCTTGAAGCCGAGGTGGTAGAGGCCGGTGCGGCGGCCCGCCGGCGGGGGAGCCGCCGACGGACCGACCTCGATGAGCAGGAGCTCGTGGTGGGTGCGACCGCCGCTGAAGGCGGCCGCGCCCGGGAAGGGGCCGCCGCCCTCGGCGCCTCCTCCATCGGAGCGGGTGATCTCGGGCAGCCCGAGGACCTCGCCGTAGAAGTGGCGCGACCGCGCGAGGTCGCGGACGTACAGCACCGCGTGGCCGAGCTCGATCGTCTTCACGGCAACCACCTTTCCTGTCGTGCGTTCGGGTTGCGGGTCAGGCCTTGACCGCCTGGATCTCGAGCTCCACCTTGACCTTGTCGCTGACCAGTACACCACCGGTCTCGAGCGCGACGTTCCACTCGAGGCCGAAGTCCTTGCGGCTGATCTCGGTCGTCGCGCTGAACGCGGCGCGGGTGCCGCCCCAGGGATCGGGGCTCACGCCGTCGAACTCGAGCTCGAACTGCACCTGGCGGGTCACGCCGTTGACGGTGAGGTCGCCGAAGAGCACGTAGTCGCCGTGTTCGTCCTTGATGCCGGTGCTGACGAAGGACATGGTGGGGGAGCCGCCAGGTCGTCCCGAGCTGGCGTCGACGTCGAAGAAGTCGGCGCTGCGGAGGTGCGCGTCGCGGCCGTCGTCGCCGGTGGTGATCGACGCCAGGTCCACGGTGGCCTCGACGTGCGACTGGAGCGGGTCGGCGGCGATCTCGAGCGAACCCGAGAAGTCGGCGAAGCGACCTCGCACCTTGGTGATCATCAGGTGGCGGGCCACGAACCCGACGGTGGAGTGCGCGGTGTCCACGTTCCAGGTGCCAGGCGTGAGGGCGGACAGATCGGTCATGGGGGTCTCCTGGGATCGGGGGCGGAGGGGTTCGCCCGGTTCTCGCTCTCGAACATGCTTGCGTGCTCAACTATTCCAGAAAAACGTTGTGTTGTCAACTATTGATGTCGCACAGGTACGGGGTACCCTGGGGGCGTGAGCACCGAACCCACCCCGGCCAGTCCCCAGTGGCTCGACGACGAGGAGATGCGGGCCTGGCGCGGCCTGGTCGAGGCCCACGCCGAGCTCCAGGCCGCGCTGGAGGCCGACCTGGTGTCGGGCTTCGGGATCGACGGCGGCGACTACGGGGTGCTGGTGAACCTCTCCGAGGCACCCGACCAGCGTCTGCGGATGTGCGATCTCGCGGCTCGCCTGCATCTCTCGCCGAGCGGGCTCACGCGCCGCCTCGACGGGCTGGTGAAGGCGGGCTACGTGGCTCGCCAGCCGAGCGAGCACGACCGCCGGGTCACGCTCGCCGTGCTCACCGCGGCGGGGCGGGCCACGCTCGAAGCGGCGGCACCGGTGCACGTCGCCGGGGTGCGGGCGAACTTCGTCAACCACCTCACCCGGACCCAGCTGCGCCAGCTCGGCACCGCGTTCGAGGCACTGCAGCGCCGGCGCGGCCTCGCGCCGGCCGAGAGCGCCTGAGGCCGGATCGTCGACAGCGGCCCGGTAGCCTCCCGCGGATGGTGACCCCGGACCACGTCCGCCAGGTGATCGAGACGTACTGCAGCGCCGAATCGGCGAAGGACCGCGACACCTGGCTGTCGTTGTTCGCACCCGACGCGACCCACGAGGATCCGGTGGGTGCGCCCGTGAACCACGGGCTCGACGCCATCGGGGCGTTCTTCGACGCCGGCGCCGGGCAGATGGACCTCGACCTGCACCCGACCGCCCCGCCGGTGGTCGTGGGCGACGAGGCCCTCGCGTTCCTCGAGGTGCACGTGGGTCACGGCGCCGAGCGCCTCGTGCTCGCACCGATCGTCGACCACCTCGTGTTCGACGACGACGGGCGCATCACCGCGCTGCGCGCGTTCTTCGATCCCGCCGGCATCCGACCCGACCCCGCCTGAGCATCCGGTGGTGCCGCCTGACGACGTCTACACGCACGGGCACCACGAGAGCGTGTTGCGCTCGCACGAGTGGCGCAGCGCGACGAACTCGGCCGGGTACCTGCTCGACGCGCTCACTGCGGGCACACGCGTGCTCGACGTCGGATGCGGTCCCGGGACGATCACGGTCGACATCGCCCGACGCGTCGCGCCCGGGCGTGTGCTCGGTCTCGACCGCGCCGAGGAGGTGCTCGAACGTGCGCGTGCCGCGGCCCGCGCCGGAGGGGTCGACAACGTCGCCTTCGCGGTCGGGGACGTCTATGCGCTCGACCTGCCCGATGCGTCGTTCGACGTGGTGCACGCGCACCAGGTCCTCCAACACCTGACGGATCCGGTCGCCGCGCTGCGCGAGATGCGGCGGGTGTGCACGACCCACGGCGTCGTCGCCGCGCGCGACTCCGACTACGCGACGTTCACCTGGTGGCCCGAGGACCCTCGGTTGACCCGCTGGCTCGCGCTGTACCACGACGTGACCCGCGGCAACGGTGCCGAGCCCGACGCCGGGCGGCGGCTGCTGGCCTGGGCCCACGAGGCCGGCTTCGCCCAGGTCGATGCGAGCGCCTCGACGTGGTGCTTCGCCACCCCGGAGGACCGGGCGTGGTGGGGCGGTCTGTGGTCGGATCGAGTGGTGGCGTCGGCGTTCGCCGACCAGGCGGTCGACGGCGGCCTCGCCACGCGCGCGGAGCTGGAGGCGATGAGCGACGCATGGCGGGCGTGGAGCGCGTCACCCGACGCGTGGTTCGCGATCGTGCACGGGGAGATCC
>DASUAS010000127.1:0-3173 GCA_035763625.1 Acidimicrobiia bacterium | reverse complement strand
AGGTGGTCGACCAGCGCGACGAGGACCCGGGCCACGGCCTGTTGAGCACGGCGCTCGCCGACGCCCTGCGCGCCGTCGTGGCTCGCGACCGCCGCGCGGTCTGCGTGCTCAACCGCCGCGGGCGCGCGCGCCTGCTGGCGTGCCGCACGTGCAACGAGCTCGCGCGTTGCGAGCAGTGCGGCTCCACCGTGGAGCAGCGCGGCGCCACGACCGAGCCGCGCGTGACCGAGCCTCGTGAAGCGCTGGTGTGCGCGCGCTGCGGCAGCGAACGTCCACTCGTGTGCCTCCACTGCCACGGCGGCACCTTCCGTGCGGTCCGTCCCGGGATCACGCGCGTGCGCGACGACCTCGTCGCGCTCCTCCCTCGGGTCGAGGTGGCGTCGGTCGACGTCGCGACCGAGGGCGTGCCCGACGCCGCGGTGCTCATCGGCACCGAGGCGGTGCTGCACCGGGTCGCGCCGGGCGGCGCGGTCGCGCTGGTCGCGTACCTCGAGCTCGACCAGGAGCTCCTCGCACCGCGGGCCCGGGCCTCGGAGCAGGCGCTCTGGCTGATCGCCCGCGGCGCCCGGTTGCTCGACGCCACCTCCACGGGAGACGGCGCCCGGCTCCTGCTCCAGACCCGGATCCCCGACCACGAGGTGGTGACGGCGGTGCGACGGGGCGATCCACGGCCGCTGGTCGAGGCCGACGCCGCCCGCCGCGAGGCGCTCGGCTTCCCGCCCTTCGGCGGCCTGGCCGAGCTCGGCGGTGCCCCCGACGTGGTGGCCGCGGCCTGCGACGCGGTCGCCGGGCTCGGTGTGACGGTGTTGGGTCCGGTCGTCGACGGTCGGTCCCATTCGGCCCGTGCGCTGCTGCGAGCGCCGTCGACCGCCGCGCTCGGCGATGCGCTGGCCTCACCCGGCGTCGAGGCGGCCCGAGGGCGCGGTCGGCTGCGGATCGACGTCGATCCCCGCCGGGTCTGATGCGCGCCGGTCCGGATCGGCGCCGTCGGGCCCGAGGTCCGAGATGCCCGACCGGGTAACTTGGAGGCATGTATCCGCTGCGCTACTTCGGTGACCCGGTCCTGAAGCAGCGCGCGCGCGACGTCGCCGAGTTCGACGCCGACCTCGTCAGCCTGGTCAACGGGATGTACGACACCATGGACCTCGCCGACGGAATCGGCCTCGCCGCCCCGCAGGTCGGCGTGCGCAAGCGGTTGTTCACCTTCGACCTCCACGAGGGCGACGGTCCCGCGGTCGTCGTCAACCCGGAGATCGTCGAGCGCGAGGGTGAGGTGCTCTCGGAAGAGGGGTGCCTCTCGGTACCCGGCTACCACTTCGAGGTGCTGCGCTCGGAACACGTGACCATGCGTGGCCTCGACCTCGACGGCAACGAGCTCGTGATGGCGGGCGACGACCTGCTCGCCCGCATGATCCAGCACGAGATCGACCACCTCGACGGCGTCCTCCTGCTCGACCGGGTGGAGCCCGACGTGCGCCGCGAGGCGTTGCGCGACATGCGCACGCGCGAGCTGGGCGCGAGCCAGGGCGCGTCCGAGTCGGTCACCACGCCCCGCACCGGCCACGACCGCGGCCTCTAGCAACGCCCGTGAAGACGGCGTGGTGAGACTGGTCTTCTTCGGGACCCCCGCGGACGCGGTGCCGGCGCTCGAGGCGCTGCACGCGGAGGGCCACGAGGTGGCGCTGGTCGTCACCCAGCCCGACCGGCGGCGGGGCCGGGGGAGCGAGCCCGGCCCCAGCCCGGTGAAGGCGGCGGCCGGGACGCTCGGGCTGCCGGTGCGCACGCCGGAGAAGGCGAGCGAGGTCGTCGACGACGTCGCCGCGACCGGCGCCGACGTCGGGGTGGTGGTCGCGTTCGGGCAGCTGCTCCCGACCTCGCTGCTCGCGGCGGTCCCGCACGGCTTCGTGAACGTGCACTTCTCGCTGCTGCCACGGTGGCGGGGCGCGGCACCGGTGGAGCGGGCCATGCTCGCCGGTGACCGCGAGACCGGCGTCAGCATCATGGCGCTCGAGGCCGGCCTCGACACCGGCCCCGTCTACGCGCGCGAGCGCACGCCGATCGGTGCGCAGGAGACGGCGGGTGAGCTGCGGACGCGCCTGGTCGCGCTCGGCACCGACCTCCTGATCGCCACGTTGCCGCGCGTCCCGACGTCCACGCCCGAGCCGCAGACCGGCGAGCCGACCTACGCCGACAAGCTCACCGTCGACGAGTTCGCCCTCGACTGGGAGCAGTCGGCCGAGGACCTGGCGCGCGTCGTGCGCGCCGGCAACCCGCGCCCGGGCGCGTGGACGACCGACCACGGGACGCGGCTGAAGCTCTGGCGGGTGCGCGCGTTGTCGGCCTGCATCGACGCCGAGCCGGGCACCGTGTTCGGTCACACGCGGGTGGCCACCGGCGACGGCGCGCTCGAACTGGTCGAGGTGCAACCCGAGGGCCGGCGGGCGATGGACGCCAACGCGTGGCTGGCCGGCCGGCGTGCACCCGACGCCCTCCTCGGTACGTGAGCCCTGCGCCCACCAAGGCGGCTGCCACGACGGCGCGCGTCGTCGCGCTCGATGCGCTGGTGCGGATCGACGACGGCGCGTACGCGCACGTCGTGCTGCCCGCGATGTTGGCGCAGACCCACCTCGACGACCGCGACCGCGCCTTCACCACCGAGCTCGTCTACGGGAGCGTACGTGCGCAACGCCGACTCGACGACCTGCTCGGGAGGGTCGTGAAGCGTCCGCTGTCGCGGCTCGACCCGCCGGTGCGCGCCGCGCTCCGGCTGGGCGCGTACCAACTGCTGCACGACACCCCGGCGCACGCCGCGGTGGCGTCGACGGTCGACGCGGTCGGTGCCCGCTCGCCGCGCGCGCGCGGGTTCGTCAACGCCAACCTGCGCGCGCTGACGCGCCTGCCGAAGCCCTGGCCCGAGCCGACCGACGACGCGGTCGCGCTCTCGTACCCCGACTGGCTCGTCGCGCGCCTCGGCGACGAGCTCGGGCGCGACGACGCGCGCGCCGCGCTGACGGCGATGAACGAACCGGCGGCGGTGACGTTGCGGCCCGATCCGCGCCAGGTCACCGCCGGCGCGCTCGCCGACGAGCTGCGCGCCGCGGGCGCCGAGGTGGAGACCGGCCGCCTGGTGCCCGATGCGCTCGTCGTGCGCGGCATCGGCGACCCGGGACGAC
>DASUAS010000126.1:0-3107 GCA_035763625.1 Acidimicrobiia bacterium | reverse complement strand
CGCCACCGTCGTCATGGTCCGCGTCCGCACCCCCGATGGCACCCGCCCCGCGGGTTCGGGGGTGGCGGTGGCGTCGGACCGGGTGATCACCGCCGCCCACAACCTCGGGGGCGCCACCGACGTGGTCGTCGTGACCAACCTCGGGACGGAGCTCACCGCCAAGGTCCTGGGCAGCGACCCCCAGACCGACCTGGCCCTGCTGTCGGTCTCGGGCGGCGGCCTCCACCTCGCCCAGTTGGGGAACTCGGGGCCACCGCGGGTCGGACAGACCGTGGTGGCCGTCAGCGCGGGGCCGCACCCGCGCGTCAACATCGACGTCGTCTCCGACCGCGACGTGATGGTCGACGCCGGACCCGGGCCCGACGTCGCCGGCCTGCTCGAGACCGGCATCCCGGTGACCGCCGAGATGTCGGGCGGTGCTCTGGTCGATCCCGACGGCAACCTCGTCGGGATACTCACCCGTGCCGCCAGCGGCACCCCCGACGGGCTCGCGATCCCGGTGTCGATGGTGCGCGACGTCCGCGACCAGCTCGAGGGGAGCGGGAAGGTCACCCACGGCTGGATGGGCGTGGTCTGCGCGGAGGATCCGGCCGAGAGCCGTCCCCAGGGCGGCGCGGTGGTCCAGACCGTGGTGCCCGGGAGCCCCGCCGCCGACGCCGGGCTGATGCCGGGCGACGTGATCGTGCGGGCCGCCGGACGACTGGTGAGCGCGCGTCCCGACCTCGTCGCCGCGGTCCGCAGCCTGCGCCCGCAGGACCCGCTCGACGTGCAGTACCTGCGGGACGACCGCACCCGCACGGCCACCGTGACCCTGAAGGCCGGCGATCCCGCGTTCTTCATCTACGCGCCGGCCATGGGTTGAATTGCCCGGCGGCAACCGCGGCGCGCGACCATGCACCGATGACGACGAGCGCGGGCGACGACCTGCTGGATGCGCTCGATCGCGAGCTCCTCAACGCGCTGCAGTGGGACTTCCCCCTCGAATCCCGTCCGTTCGCCGTGCTGGGCGAACGGCTCGACCTCTCGGAGCCCGCGGTGCGAGAGCGCGTCGCCAGGGTCAAGGAGCTGGGCGTCCTCCGGCAGCTCTCGGCGATCTTCGACACCCGCGCCCTCGGCTACGGCTCGGCGCTGGTGGCCGCGCAGATCGACCCCGACCGCGTCGACGAGGCCGCGGCGGTGATCAGCGCGCATCCCGGGGTCAGCCACAACTACAAGCGCAACCACCGCTACAACCTCTGGTACACGATCGCGGTCCCGCCGGGTGAGTCGCTCGAAGGGCACATCGACGGGTTGCACCGCGAGTCGGGCGCGATCGTCACCCGCAAACTCCCCACGTTGCAGCTCTACAAGATCGGCGTGAAGCTCGACATGACCGGCACCACCAAGGCCAACGCCAAGGCCGCGGTCCTCGAGCACGAGAAGCCCGAGCGTCGCGCGCACATGGAGGCACCCGAGCTCTCCGACCTCGAGGTGGTGGCCATCCGCGTCGTGCAAGAAGACCTGCCCCTCGTCGAGCACCCGTTCGCGGCGTACGGCGAGCGGATCGGATGCGACGAGGCGACGGTGCTCGGGCTGCTCCGATCGTTCGAGGAACGCAAGCTCATGCGGCGGTTCGCGGCGGTGATGAACCACCGCTCGGCCGGGTTCAAGGCGAACGCCATGGGCGTGTGGGCGGTCCCCGAGGAGCAGCTCGACGAGATCGGCCCGCGGATGGCTGGGTTCGCGCTCGTGAGCCACTGCTATCGGCGTCCGACGTACGACGACTGGCCGTACTCGATCTTCACGATGGTCCACGGCAAGAACGCGCGCGAGTGCGAAGAGACCATCGCCGCGATCCACGACGAGATCGGCGTCGACGAGTACGCGCTCCTGTGGTCGATGAAGGAGTACAAGAAGACCCGCGTGCGCTACTTCACCGACGACTGGGACGAGTGGCGCGTCGCGCACCTCGCGTCGGCGTACTGACCGCCAGTTCCCCCGACGAGCCATGATCGACGTCGCGCGTGCGCGAGCGGAGACGCCGGGGTGTCGCGACGTGGTGCATCTCAACAACGCGGGCGCGGCCCTGCCGACCCGCGCCGTCCTCGACACCGTGATCGAGCACCTCGAGCTGGAAGGGCGCGTCGGTGGCTACATGGCGTCGGACCTCGTCGCCGAACGCGCGCAGCGCGTGTACGAGTCGGTGGCGACGCTGCTGGGGGCGTCGCCGCACGAGATCGCACTGGTCGAGAACGCCACGAGGGCGTGGGACACGGTGGCGTACTCCCTCGGCACGTCCTTCGCGCCAGGTGACCGCGTGCTCACGTCACAGGCGGAGTACGCCAGCAACGTCATCGGACTGCTGCAGCTCGCGCACCGCACGGGCGCGTCGCTCGAGGTGGTCGCGGACGACGAGTCGGGACAGCTCTCGGTCGACGCGCTCGAGGACATGCTCGACGACCGCGTGCGGCTGGTCGCGATGTCGTGGATCCCCACCCAGGGCGGACTGGTGAACCCGGCGGCCGCGGTGGGTGCGGTCACGCGCGCCGCCGGCATCCCGTACCTCCTCGACGCGTGCCAGGCGGCCGGGCAGCTGCCGATCGACGTGGAGGCGCTGGGCTGCGACTTCCTCTCGGCGACCGGCCGCAAGTACCTCCGGGCGCCGCGCGGCACCGGCCTCCTCTACGTGCGGGACGAGTGGATCGAGCGGCTGGAACCTCCCTTCCTCGACGTGCACGCGGCGCAGTGGGCCCCGGGCGACCGGGTCGTCCCGCGCCGCGACGCCCGGCGGTTCGAGAGCTGGGAGCGGTCGGTGGCCAACCAACTGGGCCTCGGCGCCGCGGTCGACCACGCGCTCGAGCTCGGGGTCGAGGCCATCGCGTCCCGGGTGATCGCGCTCGCCGCGACGCTGCGCGACCGGCTCGAGGCGGTCCCCGGGCTGACGCTCCACGACCGCGGCGTCGAGCGCTGCGGGATCGTCACCTTCACGATCGACGGCGTCGACGAGTTCGAGCTCGCCGCCTCGCTGCGCGCGCAGCACATCAACATCTCGGTGTCGACGATCGACTTCGCGCGCTACGACTTCGAGGCGCGCGGGCTGACGGCCGTCGCCCGCGCCTCCGTGCACT
>DASUAS010000125.1:0-3974 GCA_035763625.1 Acidimicrobiia bacterium | reverse complement strand
ATCGAGGCCGTTGTAGACCCTCGCCTGCCACACGCCCGGCGATCGCTCCCGCAGCGAGCCCATCGCTCGACCGTACCGCACTTTGATGGACCGCGTGATGGTCAGATTCCCCGAGCGCGAATCAGGGGCCCTCGAAAGGGCCCCTGACCTGCACTTTCACCGTGGGCGATAGCAGATTTGAACTGCTGACCCCTTCCGTGTCAAGGAAGTGCTCTCCCCCTGAGCTAATCGCCCGGTGAGCCGGTCATGCTAGCGAAGCCCCTACGCCCCGCCGAGGGTCGCGCCCGCGTCGACCACGAGCTCGCGCCCCGTGACCTGGCGCGACTGGTCCGACAGCAGCCAGACGACCGCGTCGGCGACGTCGGTCGCGTCGACCACCCGGCGCAGCGGCACGCGCCGCTCGGCGACCGCGTACGCGTCGGGATCGTCGGTGCCGGGGAACATGGTGGTGCCCATCATCCCGCCCGGGTGCACGGAGTTGACCCGCACGCCGATCGGCCCGAGCTCGTTGGCCCCGTACTTGGTGAGCCCGCGCACCGCCCACTTGCTCGTGCCGTAGCTGGAGAGCCGCGGGTGCGCCACCATCCCCGCGGTCGACGAGATGTTGACGATCGACCCGCCACCGGATCCATCATCCGCCGCCATGGCGCGGCCGGCGGCCTGCATGCCGAGCCACGTGCCCATCACGTTGACGTCGAGCAGCCGGGCGAACTCGTCGGGCGGTTCGTCGAGGAACGGCCGCGCCTCGAGAATGATCGCGGCGTTGTTGACCAGGCCGTCGAGCCGACCGTGCCGCGCGACGACGTCGTCGACGATCCGCCGCCAGTCGTCGGCCTGGGTGACGTCGTGACGCAGCACGGGTCCGTCGTCGGCACCGGTGATGTCGGTCGCGATCGTCGTCGCGCCTTCGGCGGTGCACGCCTCGACGATCACCGCGCCGAGCGAACGGCCCGCACCGGTCACGAGCACCACCTTCTCGGCGAGCACCCCGTCAGCCATCAGCTGAGCACGAAGCCGGCGTAACCGTGCGCGGCGGCCTCGTTGCAGCGCTCCATGTACTGCGGGATCCCGCCGACGTACGGAAGGAAGACGCGGGGCTTGCCCTCGATGTTCGCGCCGTTGTACCAGGAGTTGCACGAGTCGGCGGTGAACATCGTCCCCCGCGCCACCTCGTTCACGTGCTCGCCCCACTCGTCCTGCGCGGCGGCATCGGCCTCGACGCGTGTGCACCCGTGGTCGAAGAGGTAGCCGATGAACTCGGCGATCCATCCGACTTGGAGCTCGATCTGCGGTGGGTAGGTCGCGAGCACGCCTGGGCTCCCCGGCCCGACGCAGATGAAGAGGTTCGGGTAGCCGGCGGTGCCGATGCCGAGGTAGGTGTGCGGGCCGTCGGCCCAGTCGTCGCGCAGGCGCCGTCCATCCCGACCCCGCACGTCGATGCGGGTGAGCGCGCCGGTCATCGCGTCGAACCCGGTCGCGAGCACGAGGACGTCGAGCTCGACGAAGCGGTGCTCGGTGCGGATGCCGGCCGGCGTGACCTCGACGATCGGGTCGCGGCGCAGGTCGACGAGGGTCACGTCGTCGCGGTTGAACGTCTCGAAGTAGCCGGCGTCGAGCACGGGACGCTTGCACCCGAGCGGATAGCCCCGCGGCGACAGCGACTCCGCGACCTCCGGGTCCTTCACCGTCCGTCGCACCATCTCGCGGAACAGCTCGACGGCCATCTCGTTGGCCTCGAGGTCGGTCGCGGTGTCGGTCCAGACGCGGCACGCGCTGAACCCGTGCTCCGCCAGCACCGCCTCGCGCTCGTCGGGCGTGCTCTCGAGGATCTTCCGGTCGTCGGTCGGGAACTGGAAGATCACCGCGCCGGTCGTGCCTGCGGTCGCGCTGAACGACGCGCGCTGCTCGGCGCGCAGCTCGCGGTAGCGGGCCTTGATCGCGGCCTGGTCCTCGTCGCGGAGCGGCTGGTTGCGCGACGGCCAGGTGAACGCGGCGGTGCGCTGGAACACGGTGAGGTGCTCCGCGACCTTGGCCAGCTCGGGGATGGCCTGGATGCCGGAGGAGCCGGTGCCGACCACACCGACCTTCTTGCCCGCGACCTCGACGCCCTCCTCGGGCCACAGGCTCGTCTGCACGACGGTGCCCGCGAACGTCTCCATCCCCGGCCACGACGGCGTGTTCGGTGCCGACAACCCGCCGGTCGCCATCACCGCGAACCGGGCGCGGAACTGCTCGCCGGTCTCGGTGTCGAACACCCAGGTGTCGGTGTCCTCGTCGAACGTCATCGTGGTCACGCCGGTCGACAGGCGGATGTCACGCCGGAGGTCGTAGCGGTCGGCGAGGTGGTTCAGGTAGCGCTCGATCTCGGGCTGCGACGCGAACTGCTCGGTCCACACCCATTCCTGCTCGAGATCGGGATCGAAGCCGAACGAGTACTCGAGGCTCGGGATGTCGCAGCGCGCACCCGGGTAGCGGTTCCAGAACCACGTCCCGCCGACGCCCGCGCCCTTCTCGAGGACGACGACACGCAACCCGCGATCGCGCAGCACCTTGAGCGCGTACAGGCCCGACATGCCTGCGCCCACGACGATCGCATCCAGGTCGAGCACCGGCGGAGACGTTACGGCCACGCCGGCACGGCGCACCACCTGATCTCTCTGATCGCTCTGATCGCTCTGATCGCGGCTCATTCCGTGGCGATGGCGTCGAGGACGTCGAGACGCGACGCCCGCCACGCCGGGAGCACGGCCGCCAGCACCCCGGCCAGCATCGAAGCGACCACGAACAGCAGCACCTCGAGCACCGGGATCCGGAACGACGTGATGCCCTGCTCCGCGAGCGAGCGGGAGAACGCCCAGCCCCAGAGCAGCCCGAGCGCGAGTCCGACGAGACCGCCGAGCACCGCGATCGCGATCGACTCCCACCGCACCATGCGTCGTATCTGCCGCCGCGACATCCCAACCACACGCAGCAGTCCGAGCTCGCGCGTCCGCTCGTGCACCGAGAGCGCGAGCGTGTTGACGATCCCGAGGATGGCGATGATCGCCGACAACGCCAGGATCGCGATCAACACGGTGAGGAACTGGTCGACCTGGGCCTGCTGGTCGGAACGGAACTGCGCCCGCGTCAGCACGTCGATGTTGGGGAAGTCACGCGCCAGCGCCCGCTGCAACGCGTGCTGGTTCGCGGCGGTCTCACCGCCGCGGGTCTGCACCAGCACCACCGTGTCCTGGGGCGTGCCGCCGGTGCCGAACCCGATCGTCGTCGGCGCGACCAGCACCGGGATCGACTGACCGAAGAGGCCGACGAAGTTCTGCCGGCGGTAGATCGCGCGCACCTGGAGCGGCAGCAGCCCGCTCGAGAACTGCACCGGCAGCTGATCGCCCACATCGACGCCCGCGTGGCGCGCCACCTCGTCGCTGATCAGCACGCCTCCTGCGTCGAGCGACGACGGGTCGCCGCGCAGCACGTCGAGGTCGACCACGCGGGTGAGGAGCTTCGGGTCGATGCTCCCGATCGTGGTGACGTCGCCGTTGACGGCGCCGTCGGCGAAGCGCATCGCCGCCGCCGTCGTGACCTCGGGAAGGGTGCGCACGCGCCGGAGCACCTGAGGTGAGAAGCCGGCGAACCCGCTCGACTTCACCACGTAGTCGGCGCGCAGTCCGGCGGCGGTGTCGGCGCCCACCGACGCACGCGCCGACGCGCCGAACGTCGCGGTGAGCCCCACCAGCGCGAGCCCGATCACCAGCGCCGACGCGGTGATCGCGGTGCGACGCGGGTTGCGCATGGCGTTGGCACGGGCGAGCGCACCCGGAGATCCGAGCCGGCGCAACGGCGCGCCCAGGAACCGCAGCGCCGGTCGCACGACCACGGGCAGGAGCAGCACCACCCCGAGCAGCACGCCGAACGCGCCGAACGCGACCACCTGCACCTCGTTGGCGATGCCGCTGACGTCGCTGGCGCGCGCCAGGCCG
>DASUAS010000124.1:0-2254 GCA_035763625.1 Acidimicrobiia bacterium | reverse complement strand
CACTCGGCGGGTACATCGGGTCGCTCCCCGCCACCGCGTCGTCGGGATCGACGACGACGGTCTTCGCCACCGGTGGTGACGGCGGTCTGTACACCCAAGCGGTGGTCAACGGAAACCCGCAGGGCTGGCTGTCGCTCGGGGGCGTGGTCACGTCGAACACGGGCGCCGCCATCGACGTCAACGGGGTGACCGCCTTCATTCGCAGCACCGATGGTCAGCTCTGGGGCCAGCGCTTCGAGGCTGCATGGCAGGGATGGGGCCAGATCGGCGGCGTGCCCGTCGCGTCCGATCCGGTTGCCATCTCCGCGCCGATCATCACCGCCGGTCCGCCGCCGCCGTCCGGAGGTCTCGGGTTCGATACGTGCGAGGCACCTTCGGTGGGCCAGATGGGAGCCTGGCGCCTGAACTCGCCGTACACGAGCGTGGGCATCTACATCGGGGGTGAGAACCGCGCCTGTAGCAACAGCGCGCTCAGCACCAACGCGTGGGTCAGCTCCGTGGTCGCGCAGGGATGGCGGCTCATGCCCATCTACGTCGGCCTCCAGGCGCCCTGCATCAACTTCGGCTCGACCCAGCTCAGCCGCGACCTCTCGGTGGCCGCCGCGCAAGGTGCAGCCAGTGCCGACGACGCCGCCAACCGAGCCGGCAACGCGGGCATCTCACCGGGCGCGCCCATCTACTACGACATGGAGGGCTACAACAACGCCGACGCGGGTTGCGTCAACGCGGTGCGAGCGTTCGTGAACGCGTGGGTCGTCCAGCTCCACGCGCGTGGTTACCGCGCTGCCATGTACAGCAGCCTCTGCTCTGGCATCGTCGACCAGGCCGCGGTGTACGACAACGCCGCCTTCGCTCGCCTCGACGCGATCTGGTTCGCGGCGTGGCCGTACGGCGACGGCAACGACCCGCGCTACAACTCCTACGTCCCGAACCTGTTCGGCACGTCCGGGTGTGGTGCCGCGCTCACCGACGCGATGTGGCCCTTCCATCAGCGCGCGCACCAGTTCCGGCCTGGCCACAACGAGACGTACAACGGCGTGACGATCAACATCGACACGAACGCCGTCGACGCGCCGCTCTTCCCTTAGGGCGAGCGCGACGTCACGCGGTCGCCAGCACGACGAGCGTCGTCACCGTGCCCACCGCTCCGATCGCGCCCACCAGCCACACGACGCGCGCGCGGACAGCCAGGAATGCGAGCACGACGGCGAGGGCGGGGAGCACCGAGATCCCGTAGCGCGAACCTGTGCCCGGGTCCATCCCGAGCGTGAGCAGCACGACGAGGCCGTACCCGAACCCGGCCCCGAGGAGCGCGAGGGCGCCCGACACCCCGAGCAGGTGGAACCAACGCCGCTTCGCCACGAAGATCCCGAGCACGAGCGGCACGAGGAACAGGACCCGCACGAGGTCAGTGACGAACAGCTGCATGGGGTGGGTGAGGGTTCCTTGCGGCACCGTGTCGGTGGCGGACCAGAGGAGGTTGGTGGCCTGCGACAGCAAGAGGTCGAGATGCAGACCCGAGAGCTGGCGGACCTGGTACACGGGGAGGTCGCGTCCGTCCATGGTGGCCAGGTGGCCGGAGATCGCGACCCACACCAGCGTCACCACGACCGCGCCGATCACGAGCGCACCACCGGAACGCAACCACGAGCGCACGAGCACGGCGCCGCGATCACCCTGCCGGTACAGCACGACACCCAGGTAGAGCGCGACCGCAAGGACAGCGACGCCGTTGGTCGGCTTCAGGGCGGCGACGACGCCGCCACACACCGCCAACGCGACGACGCCTGACGTTCGCGGTCTCGGTCCGACCACCACCGCGGTCGTCAGCACCAGCGCTCCGGCGAAGAGCGCAGTCGCGTCGTTCGAGACGATGCTCGAGTAGTAGATGATCGCCGGAGACGCGGCGAGGACGAGCAGCACAGCGAGCAACGCCCACGCCGGCGCGCCGAGCAGCCGACCCGCGACCCAGGAAAGGAGGAGGCCGGCGATCAGCCAGCCGATGCCGCCGAGCCTTGCCACCTGGAGGAAGTTGCCGTCGCCGGTGAGCCGCTCGGCGACCGCGCGGTACGCGGCGGTGACCGCGTAGTACAGCGGCGGCTGCTGCGCTTCGTGGTTGAAGCCGTACCCGGGAAACGCGGAGGCGTTGAGCTCTTTGACGTCGCAGGGAGGGATCTTCGAGCTCTTCGGCGCGTCGATGCGGACGCACGCCTCGATGCGGAGCGTCCGCGGGTCGAGGCGGTCACCCGTGACG
>DASUAS010000123.1:0-10361 GCA_035763625.1 Acidimicrobiia bacterium | reverse complement strand
CGTGCATCCCCGGCTGCGACCCGCGGCCCGACTCGCCAGTCGGTGCCTCGATCTTCACCACGTCGGCGCCCAAGCGCGCCAGCAGCTGCGTCGCATATGGCAGCGCCTGCATCTGCTCGAGTGCGAGCACGCGCACGCCGTCGAGCGGCTTGCCGTACTTCACCGCGTCCTCGTTGGCCACGTCGCCGAGCTTCACCGTCACCCCTTGGTCGCCGGTCGCGAGCAGGGTACCTACTGGATCTGACGGCCCGTCAGGTCGGAGAGGGCGCCGGGTACCCTGCAGGTATGCGCGGCATCCAGTCCTGGTCGGCCTACCTGCCCTACCGGCGGCTCGACCGCACCCTGATCGCCCCGTTCGTCGGTCAGGGCGGCGGCAAGGGCACGCGCACGGTGGCGTCGTTCGACGAGGACCCCACGACGATGGGCGTCGAGGCAGCGCGGCTCGCGCTGCGCGGCCGCGACCTCGTGCCGGCCCAGCTGCTGTTCGCCACCACCTTTCCCGCCTATGCCGACCGCACCAACGCCACCGCCATCCACGCCGCACTGCAGCTGCCCGCCACCGTGCCCGCGTACGACCTCGGTGCGTCGGTCCGCTCGGCGGCGGGCGCGCTCCTGCTCGCGCTCACCGGCGCCGCCGACCCCACCCTGGTCGTCGCCGGCGACGTGCGCACCGGGCTCCCGGGGAGCGGTGAAGAGGCGGCCGGTGGTGACGCCGCCGCCGCGTTCGTCGTGGGTTCCGACGCCACTGCTCCCGTGGTCGCGGAGCTCTTGGGGTCGGCCAGCGTCACCGAGGAGTTCGTCGAGCGCTGGCGCGCGCCGGGCGAGCAGCGCACCCGGGTCTGGGACGACAAGTTCAGCGAGGTCAGCTACGTACCCCTCGGCGTGCAGGCGTGGAACGCGGCGCTCGCCTCGTCCGAGCTCACCGCGGGCGACGTCACCGCGGCGGCTGTGGTCGCGCCCAGCCAGCGGGTCGCCCGGTCGGTGGGCGGCAAGCTCGACGGCGTCCACGTGATCGACGACCTGTCGCAGGTCGTCGGCAACGCGGCGGCCGCCCAGCCCGGGTTGCTCCTGGCCGCCTTGCTCGAACAGGCCGAGCCCGGTCAGGTCGTCGCGCTGGTGGTGCTCGCCGACGGCGCCGACGTGCTGCTCTTCCGCACCACCGACTCCCTCGCGTCGTACCGACCGCTGCGGCCCATCGCGGCGCAGGTCGCGGCGGGCGCGCCGCTGCCCTACGGCAAGTTCCTGGCGTGGCGGGGCATGCTGCCGGTTGAGCCGCCGCGTCGTCCCGAGCCGCAGCGCATCTCCGCCACCGCCGCGGCGCGCAGCGATGACTGGAAGTTCGGGTTCGTCGGCTCGAAGGAGCGCGACACCGGCGTCGTGCACCTGCCGCCCGCGCGCGTGTCGCGCGACGGCGAGCACACCGACGAGATGGAGCCGGCCCCGCTCGCCGACGTGCGGGGCACGATCGTCACGTTCACCGTCGACCGGATGGTGTACTCGCCGAGCCCGCCGGTCGTGTTCGCGGTCGTCGACTTCGACGGCGGCGGGCGTCTGCCGGTCGAGCTCACCGACGTCGACGCCGACGAGATCGAGATCGGTCAGCGCGTCGAGATGACGTTCCGGAGGCTGTACGCGGCCGACGGCATCGTCAACTACTTCTGGAAGGGAAGGTTGGTGCGCGATGGGTAGTCACGGGATCAAGGACCGCGTCGCGATCGTCGGCATGGGGTGCACCAACTTCGTGGAGCACTGGGAGCAGGGCCTCGACGACATGGTGGTCGACGCCGCCAACGACGCCTACGCGTCGGCCGGCATCGGCAAGGACGCCGTCGACGCCTACTGGCTCGGCACCGCGCAGGGCGGGATGAGCGGGATCACCCTCGCGCGGCCGCTGCAGCTGCTCGACAAGCCCGTCACGCGGGTCGAGAACTTCTGCGCCACCGGTTCCGAGGCGCTCCGGCAGGCCTCGTACGCGGTGGCGTCCGGTGCGTACGACGTCGCCATGGCCGTCGGCGTCGAGAAGACCAAGGACGGCGGGTTCCAGGGCCTCAACGCGGTGCCGCCTCCGAACGACGGCACCGGCCGCACGCTCACGGCGGCGGCGATGTTCTCGATGGTGGCGCCCGCGTACGCGGCGAAGTACGGCGTCGACGCCGACAAGATGCGCGAGGCGATGGCGCACGTCGCGTGGAAGAACCACTACAACGGCGCCCGCAACTCACGCGCGCAGTTCCGGCGCGAGGTTTCGATGGAGACCATCTGCAACTCGCCGAAGCTGGCGGGCGACCTGGGTGTCTTCGACTGCGCCGGCGTCGCCGATGGCTCGGCGGCCGCGGTGGTCGTGCGAGCCGAGGACGCGCACAAGTACACCGACACGCCGATCTTCGTGAAGGGGCTGTCGTTCATCGCCGGGAACGGCAGCGGCGTCACCGATCCGTCGTACGACTACACACACTTCCCCGAGATCGAGGCGACGGCGCGCGACGCGTACGCGCAGGCCGGCATCACCGATCCGCGGCGGCAGCTCGCGCTGGCCGAGGTGCACGACTGCTTCACCATCACCGAGCTCGTGCTCATGGAGGACCTGGGCTTCTCCGAGCGCGGAGGCGCGTGGCGCGACGAGCTCGACGGGGTCTACGACCTCGACGGCGATCTCCCCGTCAACCCCGACGGCGGGCTCAAGTCGTTCGGCCACCCCGTCGGTGCATCGGGCCTGCGCATGATGTTCGAGGCGTGGCTCCAGCTGCGAGGCGAGGCGCCGCCCGAGCGCCAGATCGAAGCGGCCAAACCCGGTGGCACGCGCGAGCTGGCGCTCACGCACAACCTCGGCGGTTACCCCGGCGAGATGGTGAGCTTCATCTCCATCCTCGGGCGCTGACCTTCCTCCGTCGCGCGAGGTACGTTCGCCGCATGTTCGATCTCAGCGGCAAGAGCGCCGTCGTCACCGGTGCGGGGCAGAACGTGGGTGCCGGCATCGCTCGGGCGCTGGCGGCGCAGGGTGCCACGGTGCACGTCAACGACATCGTCGACGAGCGCGCCCAGCAGACCGTCGACCAGATCACCGCGAGCGGCGGAGCGGCGTCGACCGCGCCGTTCGACGTCACGAACTACGACGCGGTGACCGACGCCATCGACGCGATCGGTGTCGTCGACATCCTGGTCAACAACGCCGGCAACGGCGGCGCCGAGGGCATGGGGCTCACGCAGTTCCGCGACAGCGAGCCCGCGGGATGGATGGGTGCCATCAACGTCAACCTCTTCGGGGTCCTGCACTGCTCACGCGCGGTCATCAACGGCATGTGCGAGCGCAGCTTCGGACGCGTCATCACCATCTCGTCGGGTGCGGGGATCACCGGACTGCGCATCGGCGTGTCGCCGTACGCAGCGGGCAAGGGCGGGGCGATCGCGTTCATGCGCCACCTGGCGATGGAGAACGCCCGCTTCGGCGTCACCGCCAACTCGCTCGCGCTCGGGCTCATGCAACCCGAGAACTCGGGCCCGGTCGACGCGCTGGCCAAGCAGATCCCCGTCGGCCGCACGGGCACGCCCGACGACGTCGGCTTCGGCTGCGTCTATCTCGCGTCGAACGAAGCGTCGTGGATCACCGGCCAGACCATCCACCTCGACGGCGGCGCCACCTTCGGCTGATCCTCATGCCGCGCGCGGATTCATTGCGGGCTGGACGACCCTGAGCGTCGTCAACTCCGCAATGAATCGCGTCAGGAGGTGACGAGGTCCGGTCGCGAGGTGCGGACGAGGCGGGTGATGCCGTCCTGCCAGCTCACCGACGAGTGGAAGCCGAGTTCGTTGAGCTTGCCGACGTCGAGGATGAGCGGCGGCACGCTGGCGTCGGTGAACTCGAAGTTCACCGGCTTGTCGATGAGCTCCCCGATGAGCCCGCACCACTCCTCGACGCTCACGATCTCGTCGCCGCCCCAGTTGACGACGTTGGCCGGCGTCGACGCCGACGCCAGCAGGAAGGGGAGCGAGGCGACGATGTCGTCGAGGTTGAGCGGGTTGTACTGCGAGGGCGCGTCGGTGTGCACGGGGATGGCCATGCCGTGCTCGAGCATCATCAGGTGGAAGAACGGCCATCCGAACGTGTCGCCGTAGGGGACGCTCAAGCGGGCGATGACGGTGGCGACGCCGAGGCGCTTGGCGGTGTACTGCACCATCGTCTCCGCCGCGATCTTGGAGATGGAGTAGCTCTCCATGCCCGCGGCGCGGTGGCTGTCGCCGAGCGGGGCGTCCTCGGTCAGGTGGTCGTGCGCGTGCTCCTGGTACACGCCCCCCGAGCTGCAGTGGAAGAACGCGTCGACGCCCTGCACCTTCTCCATGAGATGCGCGGCACCGTCGGCGTTGGCGGTGAGGTCGCGTCCGAAGTCGTTGGTCTTGGCGACGGCGAAGTGGAGCACGTAGTCGAGCCCGTCGGGCACCTCGTCGAGCTCGCCGCGCTCGAGGTCGAGTCGGACGGTGGAGATCCCGTTCGCCTCGTGCGGCTCGCGCTGCGCGGGATCGGCGAAGCGCGCCGCGCCGTACACCGTGTTGCCCGCCGCCGCGAGCTTGGTTGCCATCGGCCCGGCGACCATGCCGGTGACCCCGGTGACGAGGATGCGCTTGCCGGTCAAGGGGGCAGGAGTGGAGGCCATCGCGTGTAGTAGACCACAATCTGAAGGTTCGTCAGAAACGCGCCTGCTTCCTCTCAGAACACCGGAGTCCGTGATGGAGATCGGGTACACGCCAGAGCAGTTGGCGATGCAGCAGGAGCTGCGCGCCTACTACGACAAGCTGCTGGATCCGGCCACGGTGGCCGAGCTGCACGAGTCGCACGCGGTGGGCGAGGCGCCTCGTCGCATCTGGAAGCAGATGTGCGCCGACGGCTGGGCCGGCATCGGATGGCCCAAGGAATACGGCGGCCAGGGACGCTCGGCGATCGAGCAGTTCATCTTCTTCGACGAGTCGATGCGCGCCGGTGCACCGGTCCCGATGCTCACCCTCAACAGCGTCGGTCCGACGATCATGGCGTTCGGCACCGACGAGCAGAAGGCCGACTACCTGCCGCGCATCCTCTCGGGTGACATCCACTTCTGCATCGGCTACTCCGAGCCGGGTGCGGGCACCGACCTCGCCTCGCTGAAGACGCGCGCGGTGCGCGACGGCGAGTCGTACGTGATCAACGGCCAGAAGATGTGGACGTCGCTCTCGAGCGACGCCGACTACTGCTGGCTGGCGGTGCGCACCGATCCCGACGCCGCGAAGCACAAGGGCATCTCGATGATCATCGTGCCCATGGACACCCCGGGTATCACGCTGTCGCCGCTGCACCTGCTCGGCACCCACGACATCAACGCGGTGTTCTACGAGGACGTCGTCGTCCCTGCCGCCAACGTGATCGGCGGCGAGAACCACGGGTGGAAGCTGATCACCAACCAGCTCAACCACGAGCGGGTCACGCTGTTCGCGAGCGGTGTCATGGACCGCGCGCTGAGCGAGGTGACCCAGTACGCGCAGGAGACCAAGCTCCCCGACGGCCGGAGGGTCATCGACCAACCGTGGGTGCAGCACAACCTGGCCAAGCTGCAGGCCAAGGTCGAGGTCGTGCGCCTCATGAACTGGCAGGTGGCGTGGGAGGCCACGCAAGGCGTCCTCGACATCGGCCACTGCTCCGCGCTCAAGGTGTTCGGCAGCGAGCTCAACATGGAGGGCTACCAGCTCCTCATGGAGATCCTCGGCCCCGTGTCGTACCTCGAGCCCGACGCTCCGGGCGCGGTGCTGAAGTCGCGCATCCAGCAGGGGACGCGCGGCGCGATCATCCTCACCTTCGGCGGTGGGGTCAACGAGATGCAACGAGACCTGATCTCCCAGTTCACGCTGGGCTTCCCGAGGGCTGACCGCTGATGGACTTCTCCTTCACCTCCGACCAGCAGGACCTCCGCGAGCTCGCGGCGAAGATCCTGACCGACGCCACCACGTTGGAGCGCACGAAGCAGGTCGTCGCCGACGGCGACGGCTTCGACCGTGATCTGTGGGCGGCGCTGGCCGACGCCGGCATCGTCGGCATCTCGGTGCCCGAGTCGACGGGCGGCGCCGGGCTCGGCTTCCTCGAGACGTGCATCGTGCTCGAAGAGGTCGGCCGCACCGCGGCGCCGATCCCGGCGCTCGCGGTCATGGGCCTCGCGGCACCCGCGCTGGCCGAGTTCGGTGCGACCGATGCACTCGACGGCGTCGCGGCCGGCACCCGCGTCGTCACCGCCGCGCTCACCGAGGCGGTGGGCGACGTCTCCACGCCGTCGACCAGCGCGACCGGCGGCACGCTCACCGGCGAGAAGGTGTGCGTGCCCGCGGGCATGTGGGCCGAGCGCATCATCGTGTCGGCGACCGACGGCCTGTACCTCGTCGACCCATCCGCGTCGGGTGTCTCCGTCGAGCGCGAGGACACGATGCTCGGCGCCCCGACGGCACGCCTGGTGCTGAGCGGCGCCGAGGCCACCAAGCTCGCCGGCCCCGAGGGCCTCACCTGGCTGCTCGAACGGGCGCAGACGGCGATGTCGGTGATGATGTCGGGCGCGTCGAGCGCGGCGCTCGACCTCACCGCCACCTACGTGAAGGAGCGCGAGCAGTTCGGCCGCGCCATCGCCACGTTCCAGGCCGTGAGCCAGCGGACGGCCGACACCTACATCAACAAGGAAGCGATCAAGCTCACCGCGTGGCAGGCCGCGTGGCGCCTCGACGCCGGCATCCCCGCGGCGGCGCAGGTCGACGCGGCCAAGTACTGGGCCGCGCAGGGTGGGCAGGACGTGCTCCTCGCCGCGCACCACCTGCACGGCGGCGTTGGCGTCGACCGCGACTACCCGCTGTACCGCTACTTCCTGCTGGCCAAGCAGCTCGAGCTCGACCTGGGATCGGAGACGCCCACGCTCGTGCACCTGGGCGCGCTCATCGCCGACACGCCCGTCGGTTGACGCGCGCGACGCGCGTCGGCGTCGCGCTGGCGGGGCTGCTGCTCGCGGTGCTCGGCGCGTCCGGCGCGTGGCTGTGGTGGAACTACCGGCCCGACCGCGACCAGTGGGTCCGGGTCGTGCACCAGGGCGCGGCGATCGCGCTGCTCGTCGTCGCAGTCGCGCTGGTGGTCGTGGCGATCCTGCGCCGGGCGCGCATCGGCGCGGCCGGGATCGTGGCCGGCGTGGGTGTGCTGGTCACGGTCGGTGCGGCGTACGTGCTCGGGCGGCTGATCGCGTGGGACGGGCTCGGACTCCGCGCGGTCGTGCGAGATGTCGCAGGGGTCGACGGCGCGCTTGGCTCAGCGGTGTTCGTCGTGTCGGTCGACGGCCGGACGGTGTCACCGTCGACCTACCGCGGGTGGGCCATCGCACACCTGGTGTTGAGCGCGCTCGTGGTGCTGGCGCTGGTGATGGTCTGGCTGCGAACCCGTGACCGCGAGGTCAGCGAGGTCAGTCGACGCCGACCGCCACCAACACCGGTGCCGGAACCACCGGGCTGACCATGGGCGAGGGGATGGCGGCGATGTGGGTGATCTCGTCGTCGGAGCCGGCGTGACGGTGCCAGTGGTGCGCGCCCGCGAACGCGCCCACCAGCAACGGGATCCAGAGGTCGAGCAGACGGAACGCGATCACTGCGCCGGCGGCGGCGGGCCCGGACACCCCGTTCGCGATCAACAGTGCGCCGAGTGATGCGTCGGCGACGCCGATGCCTCCGGGCAGCGGGCCGACCAGCGCGGCCATGATCGTCAAGGTGTAGATCAGCAGCATCGTGGCCGGGTCGAGGTGGATGCCGAGCCCGGTGAGCACGAGCGCCAGCGCGGCACACCCGAGCAGCTTGCCGAACACCGCGGTGCCGAGCAGCGCACTCGTCGCCCGCCAGTCGGCCCGCAACCGCGCCATCGCGCATGCGAGCTCGTGTCCGGCGCAGCCGTCGACGTCGCGTTCCGGACGCCCGGCGCGCTGCCGCACCTTGGCGCGCAGCTTTCGCGAGCGGTCGGCGATCTTCACGACCAGCGAACGCCGGCTCGCCAACATCACCAGCCCGGCGCCGACGACGAACGCGTAGATCGTCGAGCCGATGGCACCGTAGAGCGCGCCGCCATGCAGCCCGCCCGTGGCCGCGCCCGCGATCACCGCCACTGCCACCAACAAACACAGCGAGATCGTCTCGGCGACCTTGGCCGACACGTACGCCGCGGTCGTGCGGGCGCGCGTGTGGCCGTTGCGGTCGGCGTGTGCGAGGTAGGGCACGAGGCCGGCTGCCCCCGCCGACTTCACCACCTTGTTGGTCGCGTACGACATCGCGCTCAGCTTCACCATCGGCGCGAGCGGTGCTTCGAGCTCGACCAGTTGGAACGACGCCCGCGCTTGGAGGCCGCGGTTGAGCACCCCGAGCGCCACGAGGGCGAGCCCGATGGGGAGGGCGGTCGGCCCGAGCGAGACGACCTTGCCGAACGCGGGCAGGAAGTCGCCGGAGTGGGACAGGACGAACCACGCCGCGAACAGCGCGAGGACCGCGCCCAGGATCCGCGGTGTCCATCCGGTTCGCAGGTTCACGGACGGAGCATCGTCGGATCCCGCTGAAAGCTTGATGAACACAGTGTCGCCGATGGCGGGGGTCACACGGGCATCGCGGCCGCATCGGCCGCGGCCACACCTGCTGCGGTCACACCTTGGTGAGGATCGGGGCGACCTCGGAGGCGAATGCGGCCATCTGGTCGCATTGCTCCTCGCAGCTCCGTGACCGGAAGCGCACCTGGACCTGGTTCACACCGTCGGGCGTGTCGGCCAGGATCTGCTCGGCGATGTCGCCCGGGGCACCGCTGAGGGTGTCGGCGCCGACGTCCCAGCTCGGGGTGCCGACGTAGAGGAACGGGGTGATGTCGCCGATCATCATGGGCCGGTCGGCCCGGCCGTGCTCCGCCCGCATGGCCTGCAGCTTGGCCACCATCCCGGCGTCCGACGGCCCCTGCGGCAGCCAGCCGTCGCCCCAGGTCGCGGCGCGCCGGATGGCCGCCGGACTCGAGCCCGCGACCCACACCGGCGGTCGGGGAGTCTGCACGGGACGGGGCGTCGCACCGAGGCCGTCGACCCATTCGTGCTCGAGCGCCTCGATGAGGACCGGCAGCTTCTCCTCCACCAACTTGCCCCGTCGGGTGTGGTCGACGCCCAGCGCCTCGAACTCCGCCTGCACGTGTCCGGCGCCGATCCCGACGATGGCGCGACCGCCGGAGAGGTAGTCGAGCGTCGCGAACTCCTTGGCCGCGACGCGCGGATGGCGGTACGGCAGCACGTACGCGTGCGAGAGCAGCGCGGTGCGCTCGGTCTGCGCGGCCAGCCAGGACAAGGTGGTGATGCAGTCCTGCCAGTAGGTCCCCATGGTCGAGTCGAGCGACTCGGGGATGGCGATGTGGTCGCACACCGCGACGTAGAAGAAGCCGTGCTCGTCGGCGGTGCGCGTCACGCGGGCGAGATCGGCGGGCGTCGCCGAGAGCTCCCAGTCGGCCACGAAGGTCCTGCTCTTCGCCTGGATGGGGAGCTGGATGCCGTAGACGCGGGTGCCCGCCGGGATCTCGATCATGGACGCGAACGTAGCCGCGAATCTGACGGGCAGTCAGAAGACGAGCAGCGTTAGCGTCGCTCCATGACCGTGCAGCATCACCGCAGCAGCCTGCCGCTGCTCGCGGTCACGTTGGCGGTGTTCGCGTGGGGTTTCGGACCCCTGTTCGTGAAGGGCATCGGCGCGCCCGCACCCACGATCGTGTTCTGGCGCGTGCTCATCGGCACCGCCACCGCGATCGTCTTCGCGTACGCGATGGGCGGGCGCATCACTTGGCGACTCCTGGTGATCGCGTTCCCTCCCGGCGTGTGCTTCGCGCTCAGCCTCATCTTCGGGTTCGCGTCCTTCCGCGAGACGTCGATCGTCAACGCGACGCTCATCCCCGCGTTGCAACCGGTGCTCGTGCTCCTGCTGGCGGCGCGGCTCTTCGGCGAACGTCGCGCCGCGATCGAGCTTGCGTTCGCGGGTGTCGCGCTCGCCGGGGTCGTGGTCGTGGTCGCGGGCGCGAGCTCCGGCGGCTCGTCGCTCGAAGGCAACGTGTTCGCCGTCCTCAACCTCCTCGTGTTCACCGGCTACTTCCTGCTCGGCAAGCGCATCCGCGACGCCGACGTGCACTCCTGGTCGCTCCTCGCAGCGGTGTTCCTCGGCGCGTGCGTCGTCGTGCTGCCGTGGTCGGTGCTCGCATCGCCCGACCTCGGTGGCATCCACGGGACCGACTGGCTGCTCGTGCTGGGGCTCGTGCTGCTGCCGGGGATGGTCGGACACGGGTTGATGACGTGGGCGCACCACTACGTCGACGT
>DASUAS010000122.1:0-8918 GCA_035763625.1 Acidimicrobiia bacterium | reverse complement strand
CGCGACAGCTTCCCACCCGTCAGCACCGAGTCGCGCGAGCCCCTCAGCAGTGTCCTTCTTCGGCTTCTTGATGTCGAACGTCGTGTACTCCCATCGCTGCATCGCTTCGTTGTAGCGGCAGGCCACGATGTTCGGGTAGGGACGAACGTCCTTCGCACCGCCGAGCCGACACGGTTGGATCAGGTCGGGAACCCCTGCGGCTCCGAGCACGGGTTGCGGATCCGGAGATCGGCGGGCGCCAAGGCGACCACAGCACTTCGGCCTCTCACCACGGTCGGGTGCGAGACGGCTCGATCATCGCCATGATGTGGACGGTGGTGTTCGCATCGGGCATCTGGGTCCACCGAAGGCCCCTGTTCGGAGCACACGACGAGATCACAAAGGAGATCGCATGACCGGTCGTGCGTCAGACCCTCGCGTCCCGCTCTTCGAGACGATGGCCAACCTCGCGGCGACGCATCGTGAGCACGAGAAGTTCTATTCGGTGTCACCATTGGAACAGGCGGTGACGTGGCATCGACACGCGCGGACGCTTCACGCGCTCGCCGATCGTTGGTCGAACGTCGAACCGACATCGGTGACGGCGCTGAACCCCTTCCAAGGTGCCGCAGACCTGAATGCTCTCACCGCTGTACAGCTCGACGGCGTGCTCTTCATGGAGGGCGAGGCCGAACCGGCCGAGATCGCACAGATGAAGAGCGAGCTGCGAACCAGTGCCGACGCTGCGCTGGCTGGTGGTGCATGGCTCGCGCACGCCATGGAATCGAGCTGGGAATTCGCCGAGGTCTCGCTCGACATCGACGAGCTCGCCGACCAGCTCGGCGAGCGCCACAGGATCATCGCGAACGATTGGCACTCGGCCTCGCTGAACACCCTGGCCGGACGAGCGATCCACCGAGCGGTCGACATCATCGACCGGGTCGACTTCTCACCGCCCGCACTGCGCGCCGACCTCGCGGGTTCTCGCGTCGCCCCCGAACGCTGCTTCGCAGCTGCGGAGCTCATCGGGTACGCAGCGGATCTCTACAGCACATCCGCAACGGTCGTGCACGACAACGAACGGCGATGGCGAGTGTTCCGTGCCCGCGTCATGGAGATGCTCGATGAGCCCGCCGCGCCGCTCGGGCCGGAGACATGACTGACGCCGAATCCGCCGACGAGGAAGGCCTGCGATGACCGCGATGGCCCACGGGCGCGCCACCTCGTCGCTGAGTCAGGCGGAGCGCGATCCGAGCGCAATCAGCTCGCGCAGCAGCACCTTGCCCACCTCGTTGCGCGGGAGGGCGTCGAGCGTCTCGAACCGCACCGGCACCTTGTACGGTGCCAGGTGCTCGCGGCACAGCGCTTCGAGCGCGTCGGCGTCGACCGCGGCTCCGGCGCGAGGGACGACGAACGCCCACGGCACCTCGCCCAGGCGGTCGTCGGGGATGCCGGCGACCGCGCACTCAGCCACGGTGGGCGCGAGCCGGATCACCTCCGCGACCTCCTCGGGGAAGACCTTGAGGCCGCCCCGGTTGATCATGTCCGAGACCCGACCTTCGATCCAGAGGAACCCCTCGTCGTCGATGCGGCCGAGGTCACCGGTGTGGAACCAGCCGTCGACCAGCCGGCCGTCCATGTCGTCACCCGACGCGGCGCGCTCGTCGATCATCGGGGTGCGCACGAGGATCTCGCCCAACTCCTCGTCGATGCGCAGCTGCACGTTCTCGTGCGCGCGACCGACCGCCCCGAGGTGGGTGTCTCCGGAGTCCTTGGCATCCTGCGCGCTCCACCCGACGATCTCGCCGCCGATCTCGGTCTGGCCCCACCCGTTGAGCACGAACACACCGAAGCGGTCGCGGAAGCGGCGGGCCTGCAACGGCGAGAGCGGTGCGGTGATGCTGCGCACGTACTTCAGCGGCGCCAGCGACGTGATCGACTCGTCGTCGGCGAGCATGGTCATCGCCGCCGGCGGCAGCACCGTGGAGCGGAGCTGGAAGCGCTCGACGAACCCGGCGAAGGCCCGGGTGTCGAAGCGCTCCATGATGATCACCGCCGCGCCGGCCCGGAAGGCGAAGATCACGTTGTAGATCCCGGCCCACAGCGAGAGCGACGTGGGGATCAGGTTGGGCATCGGCGCGCGCGGCCGGTCGGGCTTCGCGCCACCGCCCCGCAAGGTGCCGAGCACGCCGTCGATGAGTCCGAGCACGTTGTCGTGGACGAGCGGCACGGGCTTGGGACGGCCGGTGGTGCCCGACGTGAACGAGATGGCCGCGACGCCTGCTGGCGACGCCGGTGCGTCGGCGTCGAGCGGGCTCGGCGCGTCCCAGGTGCCGTCGCCGGTCGCGAGCACGACGGGCACGTCGGCGACGCGTGTGACGTCGCCGGGTTGCGTGACGATCGCGGCCGGACGGTCCTCGGCGACCACGTGCGCGAGCTCGTCGGCGGACAGGCGCGGGTTCAGCGGCACGTACACCCCGCCCGCGAACCAGATGCCGAACAGCGCGGCCACGATGTCGGGACCGTTGGGCAGCATCACGCCGACGGCCTGGCCCGGTCGCAACCCGCGGTCGCGCAGCAGCGTCGTCAGCGCCTCCGCCCGCGCTCGCAACTCGGCGCGCGTGACCTCTTCGGTGGTGGTGTAGACCGCGACCGTCGTGGCGTCGTCGTCACGCGGATCGAGGACGTCGGCGAGGTTCATCGCCCGCGCGAGCTCACGAAGGCGGGAGGTCGGCCCAGCGGGGCTCGCGCTTCTCCGCGAACGCGAGCGGGCCCTCGGTCTGGTCGGGGTGGCCCCACATCGAGACCAGCTCCTGCGCGCCGGCCCGGCAGCCCTCGGTGAGGCCGTGCTCGAGCGCCCCCCACAGCGCACGCTTGGTGGCGCGCATCGCCGCGGGCGAGTTCTTGGCGATGGTCTCCCCCAGCTCCTGCGCGACCTCGCGCAGCTGCTCCGGCGGATCGACGATCTGCGAGATCATCCCGAGCTCGTAGGCGCGCTCGGCGTTCATGCGCTCGTAGCGACCGACCAGCGCCATGCGCATCACCGATTCGAAGGGCATCTTGCGCAGCAGCGCGATCGCCTCGATCGCCACCACCTGACCCACCGACACGTGCGGGTCGAAGAACTGCGCATCGCTCGCCGCGATCACGATGTCGGCCTCCGCGACCCAGTGGAACGCGCCGCCCGCGCAGATGCCGTTGATCGCAGTGATCACCGGCTTCTGCACGCCCTGCTGCCACGCGGTGAAGTGCAGGTCCCAGTTCTCCACCGACTCCCGGTAGCGCTCCATGCCCATGCCGTCGGTGGCGAGCTCCTGCACGTCGACGCCGGTCTGGAAGGCGCGCCCCTCGCCGGTGTGCACGATCACCTTGACCTCGGGATCGGCGTCGAGCTCGAGCCACGCGTCGCCGAACTCGTCGCGCATGTGGCCGCTCATCGCGTTGAGCTGCTCCGGCCGGTTGTTGATCAGCCACCCGACCGGCCCGTGACGCTCCACGATCAGGGTGTCGAACTTCGAGAAGGTCACGACTCCTCCAACTGAGCTGTCTCCCATCGAGCGTCGCGCTTCTCGGCGAACGCGAGCGGTCCCTCGGTCTGGTCGGGGTGGCCCCACATGTCGACGAGCTCCTGCGCACCGGCCCGGCAGGCGTCGGTGAGGCCGTGCTCCAGCGCGCCCCACAACGCCTTCTTGGTGGCGCGCATCGCGGCGGGTGAGTTCTTGGCCACCTGCTCGGCGAGCTCCTGCGCAGCGTCGCGCAGCCGGTCGGGGGGATCGACGACCTGCGAGATCATCCCGAGCTGGCGGGCCCGAGCCGCCGGCATCCGCTCGGAACGTCCGACCAGCGCCATGCGCATGATCGGCTCGAACGCCATCTTGTGCGACAGGCCGACGCCCTCGTACGACATCGCCTGCCCGAGCGACACGTGGGTGTCGAAGAACTGCGCGTCGCGGGCCGCGATCACGATGTCGGCGTCGGCGACGAAGTGGAGTCCCCCGCCCGCGCAGTTGCCGTTCACGGCCGCGATCACCGGCGTCCACACCTGGTTGTGCCAGGCGGTGAAACGCAGCGCGGCGTCGCGCGTGCGGCGCGACTGCTCGGTCATGGCCTCCTTGTCGCGGCTGAGCGCGGCGACGTCGAGACCGGTCTGGAAGTTGCGGCCGTTGCCGGTGTTCACGATGACGCGCACTGCCGGGTCGTCGTCGAGCTCGCGCCACGCCTCCTCCAGCTCGGTCATCATCCGCGCGTCCATCGCGTTGCCGACGTCGGGGCGGTCGAAGATCAACCAGCCCACCGGGCCCTGACGTTCGACGACCAGCCGCTCGTACGCCATCAACGGCCGCGGAACTCGGGTGGTCGCTTCTCACCGAAGGCGCGCAGGCCTTCGCGGAAGTCGTCGCTGCGCGAAGAGAGCTCCATCGCGAACGCCTCGTTGCGCAGGTGCTCGTCGAGCGCGGTCGTCGCGCCGACGTGAAGGAGCCACTTCGACAACCCGAGGCCGACGGTCGCGCTCTTCGCCAACGTGCCGACCAGCTCGCCGGCGACCGCGTCGACTTCCCCGACGGGAACGGCGCGGTGGATCATCTGCCACTCGGCAGCTTCCGTGCCCTCGACGACACGGCCGAGGTGGATCATCTCGCGGGCGCGCACCTCGCCGATGCGACGCGGGAGCAGCCACGTGGCACCGCTGTCGGGGGTGAACCCGCGGTCGACGAACGGCGCCCAGAAGCGGGCGTCGCTGGCAGCGACGGTGAAGTCGGCGGCCAGCGCGAGGTTGAGACCGATGCCCGCGGCCCAGCCCCGCACCGCGCACACGACCGGCAGTTGGACGGTGCACAGCAGCGGGATCAACCGGTGCGCCTGCGAGGGGAGGCGCCGTTGGATGCTCCCCGCGCGCGGCTTGCTCCCTGATTCGCTGGCTTCCTGGTTGCGGGCCACCCAGTCGAAGCCGGAGCAGAAGTGCTCGCCCGCGCTGGTGAGCAGGATCGCCCGGACCGCTTCGTCGCGCCCGGCGAGGTCGACCGCGTCGATCGCCGCATACACCATCGTGTCGTTGAGCGCGTTGCGCTTCTCGGGCCGGGCCAGGCGCAGGGTGAGCACGCCGTCGGCCAGTTCGATGTCGAGGCCGTCGACCGATTCGTAGGTCATCGCACCGCCTTCATCGCGTGCTGAACGCGCCGCTGACGGCGGTCAGCGAGGACTCGAGGTCGGTGCCGGGCGGGTCGGGCAACTTCACCGGTCCGTGCTCGCGTGAGGGCAAGAGGACACTGGCGGTCCCGGGGGTGGTGACGGTCCCGCGCTGGTTGGTGGCGGCCAATTCGAGGTCGACCGCGGGGCGGTCACCGTCGGCGAGGTACTTGCGCACGATGGTGCCGGTGAGGTGGTGGGTGTCACCGACGTAGTTGAAGCCGCGGAAGGAGCACTCCAGCTTCCACAGCCAGGCGTCGTCACCCATCCAGTCGGTGCAGAGGTGGATCAACCACGTCTCGCGCATCCGGCCGTAGTCGTACGTCGTCGGGTTCCCAGCCCGTCGCGCCCATTCGGGGTCCCAGTGCACGCGTTGCTGCACGTCGGGGATGTTCTGGTCGTCGCGCTTGAAGAACCGGGGGATCCTGCGCCGGTTCGCGGCCCCCAACGCGAGCGGCTTCACGTCGTAGAGACCCATGCCCATCCCCACGTGCCAGCAGACCATGTCGGTCACCAACAACGGGCCCTTCACCATCGGGCCGATCGTGTCGCCCTCGTCGACGTCCTCCCAGAACCGCGGCTCGGGACCCCGACGCGACGCCGCCGCGTACTCGGCGTCGATCTCGTCGATCTCGTCGTCGGTGTACACCGCGGGTTCGATCGCGTCGTACTTCTTCTTCTCCCGTGCCTTCTTCCGCTCAGTGCGGATCATCAACCGGTACTGACCCGACAGGACCGCGCCCTCGTCGTCGCGGAACACGTTCGCCGACCACTCGTGCACCGCCCGGCCCGCGAACTCGCTGGGCTTGTCGAGCACCGCCACCATCGCGTTGCGTCGCCACACCCGCCGGTCCGCCCGCAACGGCGCCCACCACTCCCGGGCGCTCGCCGAGTAGAACGCGTGCACCCCCCGCAACGGGTCGCCCTTCATCAGTGCACGCTGGTCGTCGGGCACCGCGGTGACCTCGTCCTCCCCGACGAGCGAATCGCCCCCCACCAACGGCGGCGGCGCCAACGGACCACCCCACACGCTCGCCGTCGCGTGCTCCGGATCACACCACAACGGGTTGTCGTCGCCGTAGCTCTCGGCCACGATCCGGAACGCGTCGGTGTTCGGCCGCAGGTAGTGCGGACGGCGGGTCCACGGCTCCGGCACCCCGATGCGGGCCCGCAGTCGCTCGACGCCCTCGTCGGTGATGGTGCCCGTCGTCGTGTCGCTCACAGGAACACGGAATATACAATCTGCCGGCTCGGACCACCCGGGCCGCGGCCTCGATCGAGCTGGAGCTCCCGTGACCTACTCCGACGAATTCGACGGCGTCCGCTTCGACGTCGCCGACGGCATCGCCACCATCACCATCGACCGGCCCGAAGCGGGCAACGCGCTCACCTCCGCCCAGCGGGTGCGCATGGGCGAGTGGTTGGGCCGCGCCGACGAGGACCTCGCCATCCGCTGCGTGGTGCTGCAGGCGACCGGTCGCTTCTTCTGCACCGGCGCCGACCTGCGGGGCGGCACCACCATCCCCGATGCTCCCGAGCGCCCCGCCGACGCGCCCGACGAGGTGATCGGCGATCGGCGGCGCATGATGCTGCGGGGCGCGATCAAGACCGTGAACGCCATCCTCGACTGCGAGGTCCCCGTCGTCGCCAAGGTGCAGGGCACCGCGGCCGGCATCGGGGCCCACCTCGCGTTCGCCTGTGACCTGGTGATCGCCTCCGAGAACGCGAAGTTCATCGAGGTGTTCGCCCGCCGCGCGCTGGCCGCCGACGGGCTCGGCACCTGGCTCCTCCCCCGCCTGGTCGGGCTGCAGCGGGCCAAGGAGCTCATCCTCCTCGCCGAGGACGTCACCGCGCAGCGCGCCTACGAGATCGGCCTGGTCACCCGCGTCGTGCCCGCCGACGACCTCGACACCGCCGTGGCCGAGATCGCGCGCAAGCTGGCCGACGGCCCGACGCGCGCGCACGCGGTCAACAAGTGGCTGCTCAACCGCTCGCTCGACGTCGATCGTGCGACGATCGCGCAGGAAGAGGCATGGATGGTCGACGTGATGGGCCGCAGCCTCGACAGCGAAGAGGGCGTCAAGAGCTTCATCGAGAAGCGCGAGCCCCGCTTCCGCGGCTACTGACCCCCACGCGGTGACCCCCACGCGGGCTCAGCTCTCGGCGACGAACATCCCGCGCGACGCGAGGAGCTTGATCACCAGGTCGCCCTGATCGGTGAGCAGGGTGACGCACGCGTCGGCGGCCCGATCGGCATCGTCCGCGTCGATGGCATCGACGATCGCGCGCGTGCCCCGTTGCTGGGTGGCTCCGCTGCCTGGCACCAACTCGAAGAAGTTCCCGGGCACGACCGTCGACATGTTGCGCATCACACTCCCGAGGCGCGGTGATCGGGCCATCGCCAGCAGCGTGCGGAGGAAGAGGTCGTTGGTCTCGTGCAGCTGGTCGGGGGTCTCCGCGTCGGCGAGCGCGTCCTGTGCGGCGCGCAACCGGTCGCGTGACTCCGGCGTCGCGCGCGACACCGCGCGGCGCGCCGCCAACCCGTAGACCAGCCCGAGAAGCTCGTAGTGGTCGCGGAGCGCGTCCTCGTCCAGGCCGTGCACGAATGCACCGCGGTGGGGCGTGATCGTGAGCCAGCCCTCACGATCGAGGGCGATGATCGCCTCCCGCACCGGGATGCGGCTCACCCCGAGCTGCCGGGCGATGTCGTCCTGGTGGACCCGATCGCCTTGACGCAGCACGCCATTGAAGATCAGCGACCGGACGTGGACCGCGACCAGGTCACCGCTGCTCGGACGGTCGAAGAGGGGCACCGGCGAGAAGGCGCCGTCCTCCGCCTCGGAGGCGTCCCCTCGTTTCGCGACCACGGTGTATACGTTATGCGTCCCAGGCGATCTGCTCAGGCGACGGCGCCCGCGCCCCTGAGCTTCGCCACGTCGGCGTCCGAGAAGCCGAACTCGCCGAGGACCGCGTCGGTGTCGACGCCGGGGTACGCGTACGAGTCGCCGGGCTCGGCCACCGTGCGGCTGAACCGCGGGGCCGGCGCCACCTGGCGTCCGCCGTCGGGCGCGCTGACGAACAGGTCGCGCGCCACGTTGTGCGGATGCTCGTGCGCCTCACCGAAGCGGTACACCGGGGCGAAGCACACGTCGGTGCCCGACAGCTGCGCCTCCCACTCGGCGCGCGTCTTCGTGCGCACCGCGGCTGCGATGCGCTCCTTCATCTCCGGCCAGTGCGACCGGTCGTACTGCGCGGGGAGGTCGTCGCCCGCTATGCCGAGCTGCTCGAGCAGCTGCGCGTAGAAGTGCGGTTCGATCGGCGCCAGCGTCACGTACCTCCCGTCGGCGGTCTCGTAGACCGAGTAGAACGGCGCGCCGCCGTCGAAGAGGTTGGTGCCGATGTCGTCGGTGTGCATGCCCGAGCGGGCCATGCCGTAGAACACCGAGAAGATCGACGCGACACCGTCGACCATCGCCGCGTCGACGACCTGGCCCTTGCCCGAGCGCTGCGCTTCGAAGAGCGCGCACACCACGCCGTACGCGAGGTGCAGCCCTCCGCCGGCGAAGTCGCCGAGCACCTGCAGCACCGGCACCGGCGCGCCGTGCGGCGCGCCGACCGATCCGATCGCGCCGGTGATCGACTCGTAGTTGAGCGAGTGACCCGCGCTGTGGGCGAGCGGACCGTCCTGACCCCACCCGGTGAGACGGCCATAGACGAGCTTCGGGTTGCGGGCGAGGGCGACGTCGGGACCG
>DASUAS010000121.1:0-4008 GCA_035763625.1 Acidimicrobiia bacterium | reverse complement strand
CGCGCCATGGCGGGCATCCTGCCACGACCGGCACGCCCGTGCTCCGAACCCGCACCCTCCATGGCGGGAATAGCGCTTCGTGCATGAAAGTTGATAGCATCACGCTCAAGTCGGGTTCAGGAGCGCGTCCCGGTGTCCGATACCAGGGTCGGCCCAGAGAACCCCCACCCGTCCGCAACTGAACTCGAACCCTGATCTGGAGGCATCATGTCCAAGGCCGTCGGTATCGACCTCGGCACCACCAATTCCGTCGTCGCAGTCCTCGAGGCCGGCGAGCCCGTCGTCGCCCCCAACTCCGAGGGTGGCCGCACCACCCCGTCCGTCGTCGCGTTCTCGAAGACGGGGGAGGTCCTGGTGGGCGAGGTCGCCAAGCGCCAGGCGATCACCAACCCCGATCGCACGATCCGCTCGGTGAAGCGCCACATGGGCACCGACTGGTCGATCGACATCGACGGCAAGGCGTACACCGCGCAGGAGATCTCCGCCCGCATCCTCCAGAAGTTGAAGCGCGACGCGGAGGCGTACCTCGGCGACTCGGTCACCCAGGCCGTCGTCACCGTGCCCGCCTACTTCGGCGACGCCGAGCGCCAGGCCACCAAGGAGGCCGGCGAGATCGCCGGCCTCGAGGTGCTGCGCATCATCAACGAGCCCACCGCGGCCGCGCTGGCCTACGGGCTCGACAAGGAGAACGACCAGACCATCCTCGTGTTCGACCTCGGGGGCGGCACGTTCGACGTGTCGATCCTCGACCTCGGCGAGGGCGTGTTCGAGGTGAAGTCGACCGCGGGCAACACGCACCTCGGCGGCGACGACTGGGACCAGCGCGTCATCGACTGGCTGGTGTCCGAGTTCAAGAACGCGCACGGCGTCGACCTCTCGGCCGACAAGATGGCCGTGCAGCGCCTCAAGGAGGCCGCGGAGAAGGCGAAGATCGAGCTCTCCTCGCTGCAGGAGACCACGATCAACCTGCCGTTCATCACCGCGACCAGCGACGGGCCGCTCCACCTCGACCTCACGCTCAGCCGGGCCAAGTTCCAGGAGCTCACCGCCGACCTGGCCGAGGCCTGCCGCGGCCCCTTCGAGCAGGCGATCAGCGACGCCGGGCTGAGCAAGTCCGACATCGACCGCGTGATCCTCGTGGGTGGTTCCACCCGCATGCCCGCGGTGTCCGGCCTGGTGAAGGAGCTCACCGGCAAGGACGCCGACAAGGGCGTCAACCCCGACGAGGCGGTCGCGGTCGGCGCGTCGCTGCAGGCGGGCGTGCTCAAGGGCGACGTCAAGGACATCCTGCTCCTCGACGTCACGCCGCTGTCCCTCGGCATCGAGACCAAGGGCCAGATCATGACCAAGCTCATCGAGCGGAACACCACGATCCCCACGAAGCGCTCGGAGGTGTTCACCACCGCCGACGACAACCAGCCCAGCGTGGAGATCAAGGTGCTCCAGGGCGAGAGCGACATGGCCTACCGCAACAAGCTGCTCGGCACCTTCCAGCTCGTCGGCATCCCGCCGGCACCGCGTGGCGTGCCGCAGATCGAGGTGACGTTCGACATCGACGCCAACGGCATCGTGCACGTGTCGGCGAAGGACCTCGGCACCGGCCGTGAGCAGCAGATGACCATCACCGGTGGTACCGCCCTCAACAAGGACGAGATCGACCGGATGATGAAGGAGGCCGAGGCGCACGCCGAGGAGGACCGTGTCCGGCGCGAGGAGGCCGAGATCCGCAACAACGCCGACTCGCTCGTGTTCCAGACCGAGAAGCTCCTCAAGGACCAGGCCGACAAGGTCCAGCCCGACGACAAGGAGAAGATGGAGGCCGCGCTCAAGGAGCTGAAGGACGCGCTCGCGGGCACCGACATCGAAGCGGTCAAGCGCGGGCACGAGAACCTGGTGAACGTGAGCCAGGACTTCGCGCAGCGGCTCTACGCCCAGGCGCAGCAGTCCCAGAACGCGGCCGACGCGGCTGGGGGCGGCGCGGGCGCGGGTGCCACCGCGGCCGACGACGACGAGGTGGCCGATGCCGAGATCGTCGACGACGAGCCCGGCGAGGAGAGCGCGTGAGCGAGTTCCCCCCGAACACCGAGCGCGAGCGCGAGCAGCGCGAGGCCGAGAGCGACTTGGCCGCGGCGGAAGCCGCGGTCGAGTCGGACCTCTCCCAGCTCGAGCAGCTCGAGCAGCTCGAGGGCGAGCGCGCCGAGCTGGTCGACACGCTGCGTCGGGTCCAGGCCGACTTCGAGAACTACCGGAAGCGGGTGCTGCGCGAGCAGACCGCCCTGGTGGAGCGCGCCACCGAGCGCCTCGTCGAGGACCTCCTCCCGGTGCTCGACTCGTTCGACGGCGCGCTGGGCAGCGTCGCGTCCGTCGACTCGCCCGAGTCCGAGAAGGTGCGCGAAGGCGTGATGGGCATCCGCACCCAGTTCGTGTCGGTGCTCGAGCGCGCCGGGCTCGAGCGCATCGACGCCACTGATGCCGCGTTCGACCCGAACGAGCACGAGGCGGTGTTGCAGGACGACGGCGACGGCGATCCGCACGTCGCCGAGGTCATGCGCACCGGCTATCGCCTGAAGGGCCGCGTGCTGCGCCCTGCGATGGTGCGCGTCACGCGCGCGAGCTGACCATGGCTCCACAGCGGGAGTGGTTCGAGAAGGACTACTACGCAGAGCTCGGCGTGTCGCAGGACGCGTCCGAGAAGGAGATCACGCGCGCCTACCGCAAGTTGGCGAAGCAGTACCACCCCGACGCCAACGCCGGCGACGCGGTCGCAGAGGAGCGCTTCAAGGAGATCTCGGCCGCGCACGACGTGCTCGGTGACGCCGAGAAGCGCAAGGAGTACGACCAGGTGCGCGAGATGGTCGCGTCCGGGGTCGGGCCGGGCGGTCCCGGCGGCTTCGGGGGTGGCTTCGGTGGGCCCGGATTTGGGGGCCCGGGCGGGTTCCAGAACGTCCGGGTCGAGGACCTCGGCGACCTCGGCGATCTCGGTGGCATCTTCGGCAACCTGTTCGGCGGCGGCCGCGGCCGGCGACGGGGGGGCCCGGGTCCGGGCCCGACCGGGCCGCAACGCGGGCAGGACATCGAGACCGAGCTGCACCTCGACTTCCTCGACGCCGTCCACGGCATCACCACGTCGGTGAACATCACGTCGGAGGCCCCCTGCCACGTGTGCAACGGCACCGGCGCCAAGCCGGGCACGTTCCCCGAGCGCTGCCCGACCTGCAACGGCGCCGGCTCGGTCGCGGTCGACCAGGGCCCGTTCTCGTTCTCCGAGGTCTGTCCCACCTGCGGCGGGCGCGGCAGCGTGATCAAGGACAAGTGCAAGAACTGCAAGGGTCGGGGCGTCGAGGTGCGACCGCGCACGGTCAAGGTGCGGATCCCGGCCGGCGTCGACGACGGCCAGCGCATCCGCGTGAAGGGCCGGGGCACGCCCGGACTCAACGGCGCGCCCCCGGGCGATCTCTACGTGGTGGTGCACGTGGCACCGCACCCTCTGTTCGCCCGCAGCGGCAAGTGGGACCTCACGGTCAAGGTGCCGATCACGTTCCCCGAGGCCGCGCTCGGCGCGCAGGTGAAGGTGCCGACGCTCGACGCGCCGGTCACGGTGAAGGTGCCGCCGGGCACCCAGACGGGCAAGACCGTCCGCGTGCGCGGGCGCGGCATCCCGCGCTCGTCGGGCGATCCGGGCGCGCTGCTCGTCACGTTCGACGTCGTCGTGCCCCACGAGCTCGACGACGACGCCAAGGCCGCGGTCGAGCAGCTCGCCGCCGCGCTGCCCGGCAACCCGAGAGATCACCTGGGGGTGTAGGTGATGGCCGACGACCAGCGCGCGCTCTACATCATCTCGGTGGCGGCCGAGCTCGCGGGCGTGCACCCGCAGACCCTGCGCATCTACGAGCGCAAGGGGCTGATCGAGCCCAGCCGGACCGAGGGCCGGAGCCGGCGCTACTCCGACCGCGACATCGCGCTGCTCCAGCACATCCAGGAGCTCACCAACGAGGGCGTCAGCCTGGC
>DASUAS010000120.1:0-3543 GCA_035763625.1 Acidimicrobiia bacterium | reverse complement strand
GTCCGACCGCCGATCCACAGCGGCACCGTCTGCTGCACTCCGCAGGGATCGACGATCATGCCCGAGTAGTCGAAGAACTCGCCGTGGAACTCCGGCTCCCGCCGACCGAAGCTGGTGCGCAACGCGCGCAGCGATTCGTCGCC
Source organism: Acidimicrobiia bacterium (assembly GCA_035763625.1). Taxonomy (GTDB): domain Bacteria; phylum Actinomycetota; class Acidimicrobiia; order IMCC26256; family DASPTH01; genus DASUAS01. The sequence continues at coordinate 3,400 of DASUAS010000120.1, read as the reverse complement.
GCGCGCACCGCGGTCGTCGAAGCTCGCGTCGAGCAGCTCGAACTCGGGTTGGAGCGAACCGACGCCGACGCCGAGGATCAGCCGTCCTCCGGAGATCCGGTCGAGGGTGCCGTAGCGCTTGGCGATCGCCAGCGGGTGGTGGTATCCGAGGACGAGCACATAGGTCGCGAACCGGATGCGGGTCGTCACCGCGCTGAGATAGCCGAACGTGGCGAGCGGATCCCAGTAGCGACCGCCGCGCACCGGCGCGACGTCGTCGGGGATCACCACGTGCTCGCTGCACGTGACGTACTCGTAACCGAGGCGATCGGCGGCCTGCACCAGCGGCACGACGTCAGCGAGCTCGGCGTCGACCTCCCACGGCGCGTGGCCGTCGGGGGTCATGGTGAACAGCGGTGTCGTGATGCCGAGCCTCACTCGCTCGTCTCCTCCTGCGTGGACGCCTTCGGTCGGAATCGGTACAAGGTGAGGTCGTCGTCGACGTCGTCGAACACCACCTCCACCGGCATGTCGATGGTCACCGAGTCGGGGGCGACGTCGACGAGGCGGGTCGGCATGCGCGGTCCCTCGGCCAGCTCGACGTACGCGATCGCGTAAGGCGCGTCGGCCTGGTACGCGGGCGTCGGCGCACGGTGCACGATCGAGTACGTGTAGACGGTGGCGTCACCGCTGACCGGCGTCCACGTGGCCGACGGCGACCCGCAGCGATGGCACCGCTCGCTCGGCACGAAGCGCAGCTGACCGCACTGATCGCACCGCTGCACGACGAGCTCGTGGCGGCGCACGGCGTCCCAGAACGGCGCGTCGAGCGGCGTGACGTCGGGCCGGAACCCCTCGTAGGTCATGCGCTCCCCTGTCACCCGCGGCCCAGGACGGCCGCGTAGTGCGCCTGCGAGACGCCGCCGACGCCACAGTGGAAGGCCAGCTCGGCGCCCTCGACCTGGCGCGGTCCCGCTTCCCCCCGCAGCTGCTCGACCAGCTCGATGAGCGTGAACAGCGCGCAGCTCGCCGCGTGCGTGCCCGACAGGTACCCGCCGTGGGTGTTGGTCGGGAGGTGCCCGCCGAGGGCGATGCCGTTGTCCGCGACGAAGCTCCCGCCGTCGCCCTTGGCGCAGAAGCCGGCGTCTTCGAGCTCGGTGATGACGCTGATGGTGAAGTGGTCGGACACGCCGGCGACGTCGATGTCGTCGCGCGCCACGCCTGCGAGCCCGAACGCGGTGTCGGCAGCGAGACGACCGGAGAACGACGTGAGCTCGGGCGCACTGTTCGGGTCGAGGTAGCCGTGCCCTTCACCCCAACCCAGGAGCACGACCGGGGTGTGCAATCCGGCGTCGACGACGCGCGCACGCCGCGCGACCACGACGCAACCACCGCCCTGGTTCACCAGGCAGCAGTCGAGCAGGTGGAGCGGCTCGGCCATCATGCGCGACGCCAACACCTCGTCGACGGTGAGCTCGCCGCGGTCGCGCATCACCGCGCGTGGGTGCAACGTCGCCGAGTGCCGCTGCGCGACCGCGACCGCGGCCAGCTGCTGCGAGGTGGTGCCGTACTCGTACATGTGGCGGCGAGCGACCATCGCGAAGTCGGCCACGCGCGTCGTGCCCATCACGGCTTCGAACGGGCTGCCGAGCTTGGCCATGTGCTCGACCGCGGCGTTGCGGTCGGCCGCGGTGTAGCCGGCGCCGGATCCGGCGGCCGCGGTCGGGATCACGACGACCTCGGCAAGGCCGTGCGCGACGGCCATGGCCGCGAGGCCGACGCCCGCCGCCTGGCTCGCCGCGCCGACACCGGTGTTGGCGTGGAAGCGCAGCGGGTGGCCCACCACGTCGGCGACCGCCGACGCCGGCAGCGCGTGGCGCACGCCGTAGCCCTCGGGGGCGGGGCCGATCAGGCCGTCGAGATCGGTCAGCGCGAGACCGGCGTCGGCGAGCGCGCCCTCGACGCACTCCCACCAGAGCTCGGGCTGCTCGCGGTCGTCGAGCTTGCCCTGCTCTGACACGTACACGCCCGCGATCGCGGCGTCGCTGAGCTCACCCACGACGAGGAACGTACCGGTTCGGGCGCGGTGGTACCGTCTCGCCCCCGTGGGGAACCTCCGAGTCGACCGTCACGACCACGTCACCGTGTTCACACTCGACCGCCCGGAGAAGCGCAACGCCTACGACGACGCGACCATGGACGAGATCGGTGACGCCATCGTCGTGTTCGACGCCGACCCCGAGCAGTACGTCGGCATCGTCACCGGCGCGGGCGATGCGTTCTGCGCCGGCAACGACCTGTCGACACCGAGCGGTGGCCGCATCAAGACCGGACCGCGGCGGTTCCCGCTCAGCGACATGTTCGGCTTCGGCGCCACCAAGAAGCCGATGATCGCCGCGGTCAACGGCCTCGCCGTCGCCGGTGGCGCCGAGATCGCCATGGCCTGCGACTTCCGCATCGCCGCCGACACCGCGTGGTTCGGGTTGCTCGAGCCCAAGCGGGGGCTGGTGCCGGGCGCGGCGATCCAACTGCTCCCCCGCCTCGTGAACTACGGGGACGCGTCGTGGATGCTGCTGACCGCAGCGCGCGTCAGCGCCGCCGACGCGCTGCGCATCGGGCTGGTGCAGCAGGTCGTGCCCGCCACCGAGCTCATGGATGTCGCGATGACCACCGCCTCCGACATGTGCGCGCTGTCGCAGGTGTCGTTGCAGATGATCAAGCACGTGCTGCGCCACCACCGCGACCGTGCACTCACCGAGTCGCTCGACTACGGCCTGGCGCTCAGCCGCCTGCTCAACCTCGGCGACGACGTCGACGAGGGCATCGCCGCCTTCCGCGAGAAGCGCGACACCACCTTCACCAACCGCTGGCCCGACCAGCGCTGAGCCCGTCCCAGCGTCTCGGAGTTGACCCCCACCGGCGTACGTGAAGTCCGAGATGTTCGTGGTGGTGGGGGGTCAGGAGCGAGTGGGGAGCTGCTCGACGAGCTCGTACTTCTTGACCTTGCCCGACGCGGTGCGGGGCAGGTCGTCGACCGCGACCACCACGCGCGGGATCTTCTGCGGCGCCACGCCCTCGGCGGCGAGGAACTCGGCGACGGTCGAGCCGTCGACCGCGACCCCGCCGCGGCCGATGACGAACGCGGCCGGCTCCTCCCCGAGGCGCGGATGCGGTGCGGCGACGACTGCCCCGTCGGTGACGTCGGGGTGACGGCGCAACAACCCCTCGATCTCCTGGGCCGAGAGCTTCTCGCCGCCGCGGTTGATGACGTCCTTCGTCCGCCCGGTCACGGTGAGGCAGTTGTGATCATCGACGAACCCGAGGTCGCCGCTGCGGAACCAGCCGTCGGCGTCGAAGCCCTCCCGGGTGTGCTGCGGGTCGAGGTAGCCGAGGCAGCGCTGCGGGCCGCGCACCAGGAACT
>DASUAS010000119.1:0-12345 GCA_035763625.1 Acidimicrobiia bacterium | reverse complement strand
GGCTCACCGAGGCGGAGGCGCGTGACCAGGGCATCGACGTGACGGTCGTGAGCCACGGCACGGGCGCGGTGGCCGGCGCGTCGGTGCACGGCAAGGGCATCACCGGCACCTGCCAGCTCGTCATCGACGACGCCCGCCGCGTGGTGGTGGGCGCGACCTTCACCGGTCCGGGCGTCGGCGAGATGCTCCACGCCGCGACCATCGCGGTCGCGGGCGAGGTGCCGCTCGACACGCTCTGGCACGCGGTCCCGTCGTTCCCCACCGTCAGCGAGGTCTGGCTGCGCCTCCTCGAGGCGTACGGCCTCTGACCCGAGATCTCCGACGTCCTCCCCGAACATCTCGGACTTGACGTACGCATGTGGGGGACAACTCCGAGATGCTCGTTACAGTGCGCGTCATGGCCCCCATCACCGAGACGCCCGAGTGGCGCGCGCTCGACGCGCACTTCGACGCCATGCGCGACGTGCACCTGCGCGACCTGTTCGACGCCGACCCCACGCGCGGCGACGACATGACCGTCGAACACGACGGTCTCTTCCTCGACTACTCGAAGCAGCGCATCACCCACGAGACGCTGCGCCTCCTGATCGAGCTGGCGGAGCGCGCCCGTCTGCGCGACCGCATCGACGCGATGTTCCGGGGCGACAAGATCAACGTGACCGAGGACCGCGCCGTCCTGCACGTCGCGCTCCGTGCCCCAGAGGGCGCGGTGATCGAGGTCGACGGCGACGATGTCGTCCCCGGTGTGCACGCGGTGTTGCGCAAGATGGCCGACTTCTCCGAGCGCGTCCGCAGCGGCCGGTGGACGGGCCACACCGGCAAGCGCGTCCGCAACGTGATCAACATCGGGATCGGCGGCTCCGACCTCGGCCCGCACATGGCGTACGACGCGCTGCGCGACTTCTCCCAGCGCGACATGACGTTCCGCTTCGTCAGCAACGTCGATGGCACCGACTTCTGGGAAGCCACCCACGACCTCGACCCCGCCGAGACGCTGTTCGTCATCTCGTCGAAGACGTTCACCACGCTCGAGACGCTCACCAACGCGCGCAGCGCGCGGGCGTGGAGCCTTGCCGGGCTCGGCGGCGACGAACGAGCAGTCGCGAAGCACTTCGTCGCGGTGTCGACCAACGCGCCCGAAGTGGCCAAGTTCGGCATCGACACCGACAACATGTTCGAGTTCTGGGACTGGGTCGGCGGCCGCTACTCGTACGACTCCGCCATCGGGCTGTCGCTGATGGTCGCGATCGGGCACGAGCAGTTCGGCGAGATGCTCGCCGGCTTCCGCAGCGTCGACGAGCACTTCCGCACCGCGCCGCTCGATCGCAACCTGCCCGTCATCCTCGCGCTCATCGGCATCTGGTACGGCGACTTCTTCGGCGCCGAGACCCAGGCGATCCTGCCGTACAGCCAGTACCTGGCGCGCTTCCCCGCGTACCTGCAACAGCTCGACATGGAGAGCGACGGCAAGTCGGTCGACCTCGACGGCAAGCCCGTCACCATGCAGACCGGGCCGATCGTGTGGGGTCAGCCCGGCACCAACGGCCAGCACGCGTTCTACCAGCTCATCCACCAGGGCACGAAGCTGATCCCCGCCGACTTCATCGGGTTCGTGCACGCCAACCACGAGGTCGACACGCACCAGGACCTGCTCACCGCCAACCTGTTCGCGCAAACCGAGGCGCTCGCGTTCGGCCGTCCCGCGCCCGAGGGCGAGCCCTACCGCAACTTCACCGGCAACCATCCCACCAACACGATCCTCGCCGACCGCCTCACGCCGTTCACGCTCGGCCAGCTCGTCGCGACCTACGAGCACAAGGTGTTCACGCAGGGCACCATCTGGAACATCAACTCGTTCGACCAGTGGGGCGTCGAGCTCGGCAAGCAGCTGGCGAACGCGATCATCCCGGAGCTCACGTCGGAGACGCAGCCCGAGCTCGGCCACGACAGCAGCACCAACGCCCTGATCCGGAGATATCGCCGCCTCCGGAGGTGACGTGACGCCCGGGCCGGACCGCCGTCACGATCACGGCGTGAGGCCTGGCAAGCTGGGGGCTGCCCCACGAGAGGAGCAGGGCAGATGCAACTCGGCATGATCGGTCTCGGCCGGATGGGCGCCAACCTCGTGCGCCGCTTGATGCGCGACGGGCACGAGTGCGTCGCGTACGACGTCAGCAAGCCGCCCATCGACGAGCTCGCCGGTGAGGGCGCGACCGGCGCGTACTCCATCGAGGAGTTCGTCGCCAAGCTCTCGAAGCCGCGCGCGGTGTGGATCATGGTCCCGGCCGCGGTCGTCGACGACACCATCGAGAAGCTCGTCGCGCACCTCGAACCGGGCGACATCATCATCGACGGCGGCAACTCGTACTACCGCGACGACATCGACCGGGCCGCGCGACTGAAGCCCAAGGAGATCCACTACGTCGACGTGGGGACGAGTGGGGGCGTGTTCGGTCTCGACCGCGGCTTCTGCCTGATGATCGGCGGCGAGGACGACGTCGTCGCCCACCTCGACCCGATCTTCCACACCATCGCACCCGGCGTCGACGCGGCTCCGCGCACGCCCGGGCTCAACGGCGATCCGTCCACCGCGGAGAACGGCTACCTCCACTGCGGCCCCAACGGCGCCGGCCACTTCGTGAAGATGGTCCACAACGGCATCGAGTACGGGATCATGGCCGCCTACGCCGAGGGACTGAACATCCTGCACAACGCCGACGTGGGCAACGCCCGCCGGCAGGCCGACGCCGAGACCGCGCCGCTGCGCGACCCGCAGTACTACCAGTACGAGCTCGACATCCCCGCGGTGGCCGAGGTGTGGCGGCGCGGGAGCGTCGTCGCCAGCTGGCTGCTCGACCTCTCCGCGCACGCGCTGGCGCAGAACCACGACCTCTCGAACTTCGAGGGCCGGGTGTCCGACAGCGGTGAGGGCCGGTGGACCGTGCACGCCGCGGTCGACGAAGGCGTCCCCGCCGACGTGCTGAGTGCGGCGCTGTTCGCTCGCTTCACCTCGCGTGACGGCGCCGACTTCGCCGACCGACTGCTGTCGGCGATGCGCAAGGAGTTCGGCGGCCACGACGAGAAGCTCGGCCAGACGATCGGAGCGTCGAAGTAGTGGCACCACGCGATCCGTCCGACGCGCTCGTCTTCTTCGGGATGTCGGGCGACCTCGCGAAGAAGAAGATCTTCCCGGCGCTGTACGCCATGGTGAAGAAGGGCGAACTCGAGGTGCCGGTCATCGGCGTCGCGTCGTCGCAGTGGACCGTCGAAGACCTGCGCACGCGCGCGCGCGACAGCATCACCGAGTATGGCGGCGGCGTCGACGACGAGGACGCCTTCAAGCGGCTCACCGGCCTCATGCGCTACGTCGACGGCAACTACAACGACGCGTCCACCTTCGTCGAGCTGGAGCAGAACCTGCGCGACTGCGCGCGTCCCGCGCACTACCTGGCGATCCCGCCCAGCATGTTCGAGACGGTGGTGGAGGGCCTGGGGTCGTCGGGCGCGGCGAAGAACGCGCGCGTCATCATCGAGAAGCCCTTCGGTCGCGACCTCGCGTCGGCGGCGGAGCTCAACGAGGTGCTGCACTCGGTCTTCCCGGAGAAGGACATCTTCCGGATCGACCACTACCTCGGCAAGGAGGCGATCCAGAACCTCCTCTACTTCCGGTTCGCCAACTCGTTCCTCGAACCGATCTGGAACCGCAACTACATCCGCCAGGTGCAGATCACGATGGCCGAGGACTTCGGCGTCGAAGGGCGCGGCAAGTTCTACGAGGAGGTCGGCGCGCTGCGCGACGTCATCGAGAACCACCTGTTCCAGACGGTCGGGCTCCTGGCGATGGAGCCGCCGGTCGGTCCCGGCGTCGAGGAGCTGCGCGACGGCAAGGAGCGCGTGTTCGCGGCGATGGAGACGCTCAAGCCCGACGACCTCGTGCGGGGCCAGTTCGAGGGCTACCGCGACGAGGCGGGCGTCGCGCCCGACTCCGACGTCGAGACGTTCGCCGCGGTGCGGTTGCACGTCGACTCGTGGCGTTGGTCGGGCGTGCCGATCTACGTGCGCGCGGGCAAGAACCTCCCGGTCACGTGCACCGAGGTGCGCGTCGAGCTGCACCGTCCGCCGACCAACACGTTCGCGGAGTACGAACACCGCGCCCACGACGCCAACTACTTCCGCTTCCAGCTCAACCCCCGGGTGTCGATCGCCGAGGGCGTGCGCGTGAAGGGCGCGGGTGAGGGCTTCATCGGCGACAGCGTCGAGCTGTTCTTCTGCAACGACCACCCCGGTGAGGCGTCGGCCTACGAGCGGCTGCTCGGCGACGCGCTCGACGGCGAGACGCTGCTGTTCGCCCGTCAGGACGGCGTCGAGTCGTCGTGGCGGGTGGTCGACAACGTGCTGACCGATCACTCGCCGGCCATCCCGTACGCGAAGCACACGTGGGGTCCGGAGGAGCAGAACCGGCTGATCAGCGACCCCGACCGCTGGCACAACCCGGTGGTCGACTCCGAAGGCCGCTGAGCGTGGCCGTCGAACCGCTCCCCACGCCGGGCGCGCCGCCGGTCGCGGGGCCCTACTCGCCCGCGGTGCGGGCGGGCGACTTCCTCGTGTTCGCGGGGCAGGTGGGCGTGGGGCCCGACGGGAAGCTGGTCGAGGGCGGGGTGGAGGCCGAGACCCGCCAGGTGCTGGCGAACATCGAGGCGGTGCTGGCCGACTGCGGCGTGACCTGGGCCGATGTCGCCCGCACGGGCATCTTCCTCACCGATCTCGGGAACTTCGCGGCGGTCAATGCGTTGTACGAGGGCGCGATCGGGGCTCACCGCCCGGCGCGCAGCACCGTCGGCGTCGCGGCTCTGCCCGCGGGCGCGGCGGTGGAGATCGAATGTCTGGTGTACGACCCCCGAGGGAGTGCGTGATGACCGATCAGGTCGTGAAGACGGACGAGCAGTGGCGCGAGGAGCTCAGCCCCGAGCAGTACCAGGTGTTGCGCCAGGCGGGCACCGAGCGGGCGTTCACGGGGAAGTACTGGGACTGCCACGACGACGGCGTCTACCGCTGCGCGGGTTGTGGCGCCGAGCTGTTCGACGCGTCGACGAAGTTCGAGTCCGGCACCGGCTGGCCGAGCTTCACCGAGCCGATGCTCGCCGACGCGGTCGAGATCCGGCGCGACGCCAGCCACGGGATGGTGCGGGAGGAGGTCGTCTGCCGGCGCTGCGGCGGCCACCTCGGCCACCGCTTCCCCGACGGTCCCGGCCCGGCCGGCCAGCGCTACTGCATGAACTCCTGCAGCCTCGAGCTCGACCCCCGTTAGAGAGACGTTTTGGCGCCCTTCGGCAGGGTTTGACGCCCACGGACGGTGAGAGAACGTGCGGGGCGTGATGCATCCGGCGTTCGTACGTCTCTTCCGGCATGGACGAGACGTGCGACGCCCACATCGCGAGGATCGCCGACGGTCAGTACGGCGTGTTCACGCTCGCGCAGACGGCCGCGATCGGGTTCTCGCGCGATCAACGCCAGGTGCGACTCGCCGCGGGACGATGGCGCAGCCCGTATCCCGGCGTCTACCGGATCGCCGGGCTCCCGGTGTCCTGGCAGGCCCGGGTGCTGGCGGCGTGCTGGGGCGCGCGCGGGCTGGCGGCGGCGTCGCACCGCTCGGCGGCTGAAGTCCGGGGCATGCCCGGTGGTGGGAGGGGCTTCGTCGAGATCACGTGCCACCGGTGGCGGCGCGCCAAGGCCCACGGTCTCGTCGTCCACGAGACGCAGCTGCTCCGAGAGCAGGATCTCGAGACCGTCGCGGGCATCCCCGTCGTCACGGTGGAGCAGACGCTGCTCGGACTCGCGGCGGTGACGTCGAAGGCGCGGGTGGAGATCGCGCTCGACCACGCGCTGCGGAAGGAGATGACGACCCCCACGCGACTCGAGCAGTTCGTGCGTGAGAAGTCCCGGCAGGGACGCAACGGCATCGGCGTGCTGCGAACGTTGCTGCAGGAGCTCGATCCGCTCGCCCGCCTCCCCGAGAGCGCGATGGAGACCCGGCTCAAGCAGATCCTGCGCCGTCACGGGTTCCCCACCCCGCAGTTCCAGTACGAGATCTGGCATGAAGGCCGGTTCGTCGCTCGAGTCGACGCGGCGTATCCCGAGCTGCGGATCGCCATCGAGTACGACAGCTACGAGCACCACACCGGGAAGCTCGCGCTGGTGCGCGACACGGATCGGCGCAACCGGCTGCTGCGGATCGGCTGGCCGACCGTGACGTTCACCGCGGCGGACATCCGGCGCGACGGCGGTGACGCGATCGAAGCGCTGAGGGCCGCCCGCCGCACTTCTCTCACCGTTCGTGGGCGTCAAACCCTGCCCAAGGGCGCCAAAAACTGAAGTCAGCGCTTCTTGGGTTTGGTGGTCGTGGTGGTGGTGGTGGGGACGACGACCTTGGGGTCGGCGGTGAAGGCGAAGAAGTCGCGGGAGTTGGGCTGGAGGTACTGGCTGCCGTCGTGGGTCATGCCGTCGAGGAGCTTGACCCCCTCGATCGGATTGCCGGGCAGGGTCACGTTGGGTTGGTACGTGAACGCGCTCACCCAGTCGGTGTTGATGTCCATCTCCATGGCCCGCACCGCGCCGGCCGCCTGCAGCGTGCGGGCGACGGCGGTGATCGACATGGCCGGTCCGCCCGCGTACACGAGCGCGCCGTCGGCGGTCACGCCCACTCCCGAGCGCCACACGTAGACGTTCCCGCCGAGCGTGGCGCCGAAGGCGCTGTTGTCGTTCTCGTTGAGTCCCGGGTTGAGCTGCCCGTTGTCGACGATGAGCACGAGGTTCTGGCGCACCGCCTTGATGTCGGGCGACATGGTGAAGTCACGGCCCCACACGCCGACGTCGGCCGAACCGTCCTGCCGGATGATCAGCGACGCCGCGCCGTCGCGCAGCGGCACGATCTCCTGGCCGTCGAGGTAGGCGCCGCCGTTGGCGGAGTCCATCTTGAAGCCGGAGTTGAACGCGGCGATCGCGTTGGGGATCTGGTCGGGCGGGATCTGCGAGCCCCACGGGTTCGGACCGCCGCCCGGCTGCTCGAGCCCGACGACGTAGTTGGCGCGCAGCAGCCGGGTGTCGAGCCACATGAGCCCCGTGTAGTACGAGGTGTGGACGGCGTCGGGCCGCACGTACGTCGTGTACACCGCGGGTTGCCCGGCGACGAGCCGACCGGTCGGCTGCCAGACACCTTCGTTCTCCTGCACGTCGGTCGCCGGTGTCGGCACGCGCGCGGTCGGCGGCGTCAGGTGCTGGATCTGCGGTGGCGCGGTGGTCGCGGTCGCCTTGCCGGTGCTCTCGACGACGGTCTTCTGCGTCTTGATCGCGTCGGGGGAACCGCCGGTGGGCGGCGGGTTGTTGGTGTACCACCAGCGCTCGACGGTGTTGACGATGCCGTTGCCGCCGTTGTCGCGGATCCACTCGACGGTCCGCACGGAGAGCGTGTCGCTCCCGGGCTTGTTGAGGTAGTCGACGTACGAGACGGCCACCGGGATCAGCGCGAGCACGACGACGAGGGCGACGCCGCGGCGGATCCACTTGGCGCGCTTCGACCGCGTCTTCTTCGGTCCGTTGCCCTGCTGCTTCGCCGCGGCCTGCTCGCGCTCGCGCTGCTCGCGGATCTCGCGCCGCGACAACGGCGCCCCGGCGTCGCCCTTGCCGTTGGTGCTCGGCCCGGCGACGACCGGCGCGACCGGCGCGACCGGCGCGACGACCGGCGCGACCGGTTCCGCGTCGCGCTCGTGCAACGTCACCGCGGGGGTGGTGTCGTCGTAGAAGTCGAGGTCGTCGGGCCGGTTGGGTGCGTCGTGCGGGCCGTACTCGTTCGGCAACGAGTAGTGCTGGCCCTCGCCCTCCGCGGGGTCCGGCGGTCGGTCGGGCAAAAGGGGTCTCTCCGGGTGGTCGGGCGCGCGTCCTGCCAGGCGCATCCGGGCAGGACCGTGAAATTAGTGCGTCGAAGGGCCGGCGGAGGAGCGGACGCCCAGATCGCTACAGGTAGCGCTCCCCCGGGACCCGGCTGCGGGCCACCCGGGCGGGCACGCCGTAGGCGACGACCCGGTCGGGGAGGTCGTGCAGCACGAGGGCGCCGGCACCCACGACGGTGTCGCTGCCGATGGTCACGCCGTGGATGACGTCGGCGCCCAACCCCACCGCGGTGGTGCTCCCGATGCGCACGGTGCCGCCGGTGGTGGCGCCCGGGCCGAGGCTGGCGTGGTCGCCGAGCACGCCGTCGTGGTCGATCGACGAGCGGATCCCGAGCAGCGCGCCCCGGCCGACGCGCGTGCCGTTGCCCACCACGCACCCGGCGAGGAGGATCGACCCCGGTCCGACGGTGGCGTCGTTCGCAACGACCGCCGACGGGTGCACGACGGTCGCGGGCTCGAGCCCCAACTGCGCGACCGCGACCGCGCCCGCGCACCGCTCGAGCACCGCGCCGCGCGTCGCGTTGTCGCCGATGGCGACGACGAACTGGTCGGCGCCGACGCCCGCCGCGCACGAGGCGAGCTCGTCGTCACTTCCGGGCACCGGTACGCCCGCGACCAGCTCGCCGCGCGCGAGCGCGCGATCCAACACGCCGACCACGGTGTCGCGACCGCGGGCGATGATGGCGTCGAGCACCTGGCGTCCCTGGTCGGACCCACCGACGACGACGATGCGGCTCACCGCTCGCTCCCGCGGAACGGCTCCATCGTCGCGTGTCCCGGCGCGCTCACGCCGTGGCCGCTGAACACCTGCGACACGGTCCTGCCGAGGATCTCGACGTCGAGGCGCAGCGACCGGTGGTCGACGTACCAGACGTCGAGCGCGAACTTCTCGTCCCACGTCACCGCGTTGCGCCCGTTGACCTGCGCCCATCCGGTGATCCCCGGCCGCACCTCGTGGCGGCGGGCCTGCTCGGCGCTGTAGCGCGGCAGGTACTCCATCAGCAGGGGGCGCGGGCCGACGAGGCTCATGTCGCCGTGGACCACGTTGAGCAGCTCGGGGAGCTCGTCGATGCTGGTGCGACGCAGCCAGCGGCCCAGCGCAGTGAGGCGATCGGCGTCGGGCAGGAGCTCTCCACCAGCGTCGCGCCGGTCGGTCATGGTGCGGAACTTCGTCATCACGAACGGGCGGCCGTCGCGTCCCGGCCGCTCCTGACGGAACAGCACCGGGGTGCCCATGCGCACGCGCACCAGCAGCGCGACGACGGCGAGCAGCGGGGAGAGCAGCACGAGCGCGGCGGACGCGCCGACGACGTCGACGACGCGCTTCAGCGCGTCACTGCGCACGGAACCAGTCGACCGTGGCGCGCAGCGCGTCGGGCAGCGCGGTCGGGACGACATCGGGGAACAGCTCCTGCAGTCGGGTGGAGTCGGCCTGCGAGTGCTTCACGTCACCGGCGCGCGTCTCGGTGTGCTCGACGTCGACGCGCGTGCCGAGCACGGCCTCGAGCTCGGCGATCAGCGAGAGCAGGTCGGTCCGGGTACCGAACGCGAGGTTCACCGGCCCCGCCGACGTCACTCGCCGCGTCAGCGCGTCGGCGATCACCTCGGTCACGGTGTCGACGTAGGTGAAGTCGCGACTCTGCTTCCCGTCGCCGTGCACGGTGAGCGGCCGCTGCTCGAGCGCGGCCGACACGAACGCCGGGACCACCGCCGCGTACGCGTGGCCCGCGGCCTGCAACGGACCGAACACGTTGAAGAACCGGAACGCCAGCGCGGGGAGGCCGAACGACTGCTGGTAGGCGAGCGCGTACGACTCGGTGGCGAGCTTGCTGGCCGCGTACGGGCTCAACGGCAAGGTGGCGAGGTCTTCGCGCTTGGGCAGCGTGGGGTTGGCGCCGTACACCGACGACGACGAGGCCACGATCACGTGCAGGTTGCCGGCGCGGCGGGCGGCCTCGAGCACCTCGACGGTGCCCGACGCGTTGGCGAGGTGCGACGCCACCGGATCCGAGATCGAGCGCGGCACCGACGGACGGGCGGCGAGGTGCACGACGGCGCTGGCGTCACGCATCGCGGTGTCGAGGGTGGCGGCGTCGAGGATGGTGCCCTCCACGAACGTCACGTCGAGGTCGCGCAAATTGTCGCGGTCGCCGGTCGAGAGGTCGTCGACCACGACGACCGCGTCGCCGCGCTCGACGAGGCGACGGCTGAGGTTCGCGCCGATGAACCCTGCACCACCGGTCACGACGACGTTCACGGTCGCTCAGGCTATCGACCGCTACCGTGCCCTCGTGACCAGACTGTTCCTCTCGCCGCCCGACGTGGGCCCGCGCGAGCGCGAACTGCTCCTCGACGCGTTCGACTCCAACTGGATCGCACCGCTCGGCCCGCACGTCGACGCGTTCGAGCACGAGTTCGCCGAGTTCGTCGGCGTCGGTCACGCCGCCGCGCTGTCGAGCGGCACCGCCGCGCTGCACCTCGCGCTCGAGCTCCTCGGTGTGGGCGCGGGTGACCTCGTGCTCGTGCCGTCGCTCACGTTCGCAGCAACGGCCAACGCGGTGACCTACGTCGGCGCCCGGCCGGTGTTCGTCGACAGCGAACGGGCGACGTGGAACCTCGACCCCGAACTGGTCGAGGCAGAGCTGGCGGCGCGCGCCCGCGCCGGGCGCGACCAGGTGGCGGCGCTGATCGGCGTCGACCTCTACGGCCAGTGCGCGAGTTGGGAGCCGATCCTCGCGTCGTGCGCGACGTACGGCGTGCCGGTGATCGAGGACGCGGCCGAGGCGCTCGGTGCCACCTACCGGGGACGACCCGCCGGTTCGTTCGGCGCGCTGAACGTCTTCTCGTTCAACGGCAACAAGATCATCACGACCAGTGGCGGTGGGATGCTGGCCGGCGACGACGCCATGCGGATCGAACGGGCGCGCCACCTGAGCACGCAGGCGCGTGATCCCGCCCCTCACTACGAGCACAGCGAGATCGGCTTCAACTACCGGATGAGCAACCTGCTCGCGGCGGTCGGACGCGCGCAGCTCGAGGGCCTGCCCGACAAGGTGAAGCGCCGGCGCGAGATCAACGCCGCGTACCGCGCCGCGTTCGCCGAGCTGCCGGGCATCGGCTTCCTCCCGAACGCGCCCGACGGCGAGCCCACCAACTGGCTCACCGTCATCACGCTCGACGACCCGACGCCGGTGCGCGAGCACCTCGAGTCGCTCGACATCGAGGCCCGCCCGGCGTGGAAGCCCATGCACCTCCAGTCGGTGTTCGCCGACTGCGAGATGCGCGGCGGCGCGGTCGCCGAGGGCATCTTCCGTCACGGCCTCTGCCTGCCCAGCGGCTCGGCGATGACCGACGACGACGTCGCCCGGGTCGTCCGCGGAGTGCTCGAAGTGTCGACGTGACGGGGAGCGCCTCGCGCCGACCAGCGTGAAGGACCGGCTCGACGGTCCCGCCCCTTCTTCGTTCTGGCGTCGAATTCATGCGCTCAAGCGCGGGAATTCGGCGTCGGAACGGATGCGGCGGGCGCGGCGGGCGCGGATGGCGCGGATGGCGCGGACCAGGAGGTCGCCTCCGTTGCGGACGTCCCCGACCGTCGCCACGACCACGGACCAGTCCAGCGCTTCGATCTGGAGACGCCGTGCGCTGTCGCGGACGTGCGCACCGGTGCCCACGTGGTGCTCCAACGAGTCGTACTCGATGACGATCCGGTGGTCGGGATAGGCGAAGTCGACCCGGGCCACGAAGTGGTCGCCGTCGCGGATGACGTACTGCGGAACCGGCGCGGGCAGACCGTGACGGCGGAGCACCCGCCGCAGCATCGTCTCCATCTCGCTCTCGGATGGAGCGTGACGAGGGTCGCGGGCGTCCAGGATCTTCCTGAGCACGCCGACGCCGGGACGCCCCCGCTTGCCGATGGCGTCGAGCCGCGCCTGCACCTCGGCGAAGGTGGTGAGCTTCCGCCGCAGGGCCCGGTCGAGCGCCATCTCGACGACCGCATCCGAACACACCGCCCCGAGATCGACGAGCGTGCGCGCGACGGTGGTGACCCGGATGCCGTCGACGACGGTGCGGTCGCAGTCGTGGAGCTGACGCGACTCGTGCCCGACGACGCCGGTGTGCCGGGCGCGCTTCCGGTGCGGACTGCTGATCTCCACGATGTCGTCGCGGGCGCCGGGCAGGGCCCAGAGCACCGCGGCGGAACGGTGCGAGACGGCCGCATCGGGCCTGATCACGCGGCAGACCGCGGCGAGGCGGCCCTTGATCGACGGGATGGACCCGGGCAGCCGGAACACCCCGTCGTAGATCGGCAGCCACAAGCCGGCCCGGATTCGATAGTCGCACTGGCGCTCGGTGAGGCCGACGGCCCGTGCGTCGGACGGGTCGAAGATCCCGTGCTGCG
>DASUAS010000118.1:0-15611 GCA_035763625.1 Acidimicrobiia bacterium | reverse complement strand
CCCGACACCGCGTCGAACAGCGTGGTCTTGCCCGCCCCGTTGGGTCCGATCACGCCGACGATCTCTCCTGCGGCGACGCGGAGCGAGACACCGGCGAGCGCTTCGACGCCGCCGAAGCGCACGCGCACGTCGCGCAGCTCGAGCGCGGGCTCGCCCGGCGCGTGCACCACCGCGGGGCGGGCCGGAATCGGCATCGCCGCACCGAGGAAGATCGCCCGCACGAGATCGGGCCGTTCGAGGAGCGCGGCCGGCGGACCCGTGTACCGGACGCGACCCTCGTCCAGGAACACCGCCCGGTCGGCGAGCGCCACCGCGCGGTCGATCGACTGCTCCACCACGAGCACTGCGACGCCGTCGTCGCGGAGCGCCCGCAGGCGGTCGCGCACGCGCTCCGCCGCGTCGGGGGCGAGGCCGAGCGACAGCTCGTCCACCAGGAGGACGCGCGGGGACGCGACCAGCGCCATCGCCAGCGTGAGCATGTGCTGCTCGCCGCCCGAGAGGTCACCGGCTCGGGTCGAGTCCCGCTCACCGAGCCGCGGGAAGAGCGCGACCGCGTCGTCCCGCGCGGCTCGGGACACGCCCCGCTCGCGCGACGGCCAGGTCGCCAGCCGCAGGTTCTCGCGCACCGTCAGCGAGGGGAACACACCGTGCTCCGCGGGTGCCTCGGCGACGCCGCGGCCCACGAGACGCTCGGCGCGGGTGCGCGTGGTGTCGACGCCGGCGATCGTGACCTGACCCGCGCTCGAGGGGTGGAGACCCGCGATCGCGTCGAGCAGCGTGGACTTGCCCGAACCGTTGGTGCCGAGCAGCGCGACGATCTCACCTCCGTCGGCATCGAGGTCGACGTCGACGAGCACCGGCACGCCGTCGCGCTCGACCGTCAACGCCCGCACCTGGAGCAGCGCGTCGCCGCGCACCGGTGGCGTGTGACCGGTGGTGCTCTCGGGTGGCGGCGGAGCCGCGCCCGTGAGGGCCGGGACGACGATCCCGCGTCGTCGGGCCACGCGCCGGAGGAGCGCATCGCGGGCGTCGGCGAGCGCGGCACCGAAGCCGCCCCGGAACACCAGGAGGACGACGAGCATGCCCGCACCGGTGGCCAGGATCTGCCACTCCACCGGCAGCCACCAGGTCACGCCCCGTACGAACAGCGCGCCGAGCAGCGCGCCGGGCACCGAGCCGAGCCCACCGATCACGACCATGGTGAACACCACGAGGCTCTCGCCCGCGCTGTACGAGTCGAGCTGGAGTCCGTTCTGCTGGTGGACGAACAGGGCGCCCGCGAACGCGGCGAGGAAGCCCGACACCGCGAACGCCTGGAGCGTCGTGGTGCGCGGGTTCACCCCGAACGCGCTCGCGGCGCGCTCGTTCTCGCGGATGGCGACGAGCGCGCGCCCCGTGCGGCTGCGGCGGATGCCCACGACGCCCACGATCACCAGCGCCAGTGCGACGAGGCAGAGCACGTAGAAGTGCGACTCGGACCGCACGTCGATCACGCCGAACAGGTCGGGTCGCTCGACACGCGGCGGCGGCAGCCAGTCGAACCGCGCGCCTTCCCCGAAGATGCGGGGGCTCAACAGCCAGGCAGTCGTCGCCAGTCCGAACGCGAGCGTGATGACGGCGAGGGTCAGCCCCCGCCGCCGGAGCACCGGGAGGCCGATGAACGCGGCGAGCGCAGCACCGACGAGCCCCGCGCCGACGAGCCCGAGCGCCAGGTCCCACCCCAGGCGGGCGGTCAGCGACGCCCCCACCGCGGCGCCGACGGCCACGAACCCCATCTGGCCGAGGCTGATCTCTCCGGCCCAGCCCGTGAGCACGACCAACGACAACGCGATGATCCCGTACACCAGCGCGACCGCGGCCAGGTTGGTGTCGCTCTCGGTGAACACCGCCGGCACGAGGGCGAGCACGACCGCCACGAGCGCGAGGAGCAGCGCGCGCGTCACGCGGACCTCGGGCAGCCGCGCCAGCGCGGGCGGTGTCGGGCGCGGCTCACGCACGGCCCGCCAGCTCGACGGTTCCAGGCGCGTGCGCAGGCCTGCTCCCGCCGGGGTGAGCCACACCGCGACGACGACCACCACGAACAGCACGGGGTAGACGTCGCTCGGCTGGTTCCAACCCCAGAGCACCGACTGCTCGATGATCCCCAGCGCGACCGCGGCCGCCGCGATCGTCGGGAGGCGGTCCATCCGCCCGATCACCGCCGCCGCCAGCGCGGGCAGGAGCAGCGACGGTCCGAGCACCGTTCCCAGCGACAGGCCGACGATGCCAGCACGCAGGAACACGGCCAGGAACGCGAGCAACGCGGCGATCGCCCACACCAACGAGTGCACGCGCCGCACCGGGATGCCGACGAGCGCGGCGCGGTCGGCGTCGTCGGCGCACGCGCGCACGGCGAGTCCGAGCCGGCTGCGCAGGAACAGCGCCAACCCGACGAACGCGAGGGGTATCGCGATCAGCGCGACCACGTCGTTCCCGCCGAAGGTCAAGGGATCGACCGTGAACGACACGTCGAACGGCGCGGGGAAGCTCTGCGGCGGGAATGCGGCACCGAACCAGCCCGGCAGCAGCAGGCCGAGCCCCGCGAGCACCTGTGCGAGTCCGATGGTCGCCACCGAGAGGACGAGCCGTGGGGACCGGAAGAAGCGACGGATGACCAGGACCTCGACGAGGACGCCGAGCACGACCGCGGTGACGAGACCGGCCGCGAACGCCACCAGCCAGCTCGCGCCGCTGGTGACCACGAGCAGGACCGCGAGCGACGCCGGCGCGGCGCCGAGGTCACCCTGCGCGAAGTTCAGGATCCGATGCGCGCGGTACACGAGCGCCAGCCCGAGCGCGAGGAGCGCGCTCAGGCCGCCGAGCAACGCGCCCTGCACCACGATCCCCGCCGGCGGTCCCCACAGCAGCTGCACCAGCAGGAGGAACACCACCGCCACCGCGACCCAGCGGAGCGCGGGGCGGGCGCGGCCCGGTCGCGGCAGGACGGAGGCCAAGGTGATCAAGTATGCGCGCGTCGAGCCCATACATTGCGGGCGATGCGCTCTGGACTCCGACGGCCGGCGCGCGCGCTCGGCGTCGTGATCACGGTCGTCGCGGTCGTCGCCGGTGTGACGGCGGAGGCCGGCGCGGCGGCGTCGTCGGGTGACGGCGCGATCGCGCGGTCTGGCGTGTTCGTCGCGGCCGACTTCCCCGCTGGCTTCCGCGCGTCCGCACCGTCGACCACCAGTCACACCGACAACCTCCGCCTGGCGAAGGGCGTCGACGGCTGCAACCCCTACGTGACGTTGCAGAAGACCCTGGTGTCGTTGCCCCAGGCGCGGTCGTCGTCCTTCGGGGGCGATGGGCGCTCGATCTCGAACGAGGTCGACGTGTTCCCGTCGGAGAAGGCAGCGAGCGCAGCGCTCGTGCTCTACGCGAAGCCGAGCGTGGTCGGGTGCCTCGAGAACATCTTCGAGAAGCAGTTCCGCCAGGATCCCGACCTGCGCAGCTCGCTCGACGACGTCGTGGTCCGCCTCGACCGCCAGGACATCTCCGGGCTCGGCGACGAGAACGTCGACTACGAGGGGAGCATCACGCTCACCGGCACCGACGGGTCGACCAGCACCGTCGGCATCGGCAGCGCCGCGGTGCGCGTGGGTCCGACCGTCGACGTCGTCGTCTACTCCACGACCGGCGTTGGGTTCACCGACGTGCTCACGCCTGCGATCGACGCGTCGGTCGGGCGGTTGCGCTCGGCTCTGGCCTCGAGCGCCAAGTGATCCGGCGCCTGGTCGCAGTCCTCCTTGCCACCGTCGCGATGGTGATCGTCGCTCCGGTCGTCGCGCCGGCCGCCGACGCCGCGCCGGCGACCGACCAGGCGAAGGCGATCGCGCGCACCGGGGTGCTCGTGATCTCGGACTTCCCGACCGGATGGACGCAGTCGCCGCGCGCGGCGTCGTCCGACGCCGGCCTCGACGCGGCCGCGACGAAGATCTCGTCGTGCCGGGCGTTCCGCACGTTCATCGCGGCGACCCGGAAGCAGCCCCGCGTCCAGTCGCCCGACTTCGACGACCAGCAGTCGAACGTCAGCAATTCGGTGAGCATGTTCCCGTCGACGGCGCAGGCGACCGCGGCGATGGACAGCTTCGCCAACTCGCGGCTGCCCCCGTGCCTCGAACGGCTCTTCACGACGATCTTCCGGGCCGAGCTCACGAAGAAGAAGGACGTCGCCGGCCAGATCGCGTCCGTCCGCGCGTCGATCCAACCGGTCTCCGGGCTGCACATCGGCGACGAGGTGGTGGCGTATCAGGGAGCGGTCGCCATCGCATTGAAGGACGGCACCACGCAGTCGATCGGCGTCGGGGTCATGTCGGTGCGGGTGGGGAGCGCGATCGACGGGTACTCATGGACGTCGGACACCGACATCTCGGCCGCGCTCCAACCGGCGATCGTCACGTCGGTCGCTCGTCTGCACGCCGCCCAGCCGGCCCGCTGACTCCGGGTTGCCACACGCACCCCTCGAGGTGCACGTCGACGTCGTCGAGCGCGGGCAGCGCGCGGAGCTCGGCTTCGTGACGTGACATGACGACGGCCGACACCGCGGCGTCGAACGCGTCCTCGCTGCCCACCGCGGCGTCGCGCATCATCCGGTCGAGGGCGGGATGGTGGACGTCGAGGTGCGCGGCGCGCGCCCGGGCGTCCGATTTCACGACCGGTCCGGTGAACAGCCGGGGCCAGATCTCCAGCGCCACCGGAGCGCACGCGGGCGCGTCGAAGGGCCAGATCGCGTAGCCCGCGTCCTGGAGGCGGGCCAGGACGGGGAAGCCGCGCACCGAACCGGTGCCCACGCTCCCCGCGCCGCCGACCTGGAACGACGACTTGGGCCGGATCCCGCCGACCGCGGCGACGGCCGCCTCGGTGCGGCGCAGATGCCCGGCGAGCTCGGGCCGGCCCCGCCCGGGACGGCCCCAGAACGGAGGCTCGCAGGCGCGCAGCCACTCCTCGCCGTCGATCGTCGCCGCGTCCCACAGGTCGCGGGCGCGCCGGTCGCCGCGCTCGCGCAGGAACCAGGCGGGGAGCGAGAACGAGAAGTCGAAGCCCACGACCACGCCCGGTGTGTCTCGAGCGCGTCCGATCAGGTCGTCGGCCACCTCCGCGCGGGTGCGGCCGGCTTCCAGGCGGAGCAGCACCCCGTCGTGCGCCTCCGCGGTCCAGAGGTGTCGCCGTTCCCCGGTCCGGCGTCCCGACCAGTCGACGGCGACGACGCTCACACGCGGCGCTTCACGAGGTGGCCCAGACGAGGACCTCGGCGCCGTCGGTGCCGGCGGTCAACGCGGGCGAGCCGGCCTCGGTGAGGCGCGCGGCGTCGCCGGTCGCGAGTGCGGTGCCCTCGAGGTCGGCGGCCCCGACGGCCACGAAGACGTGCACGTGCGGCGCGTCGGGCACCGTCACCGTGTCACCGGCATCGAGGCGGCCGACCGACAACACCGCGTCCCGCTGGTGGATCGTGATCGCGCCCTCGTGGCCCTGGCCCGAGGCCACGACGATCAGGCCGCCACCGCCGAGCGAGTCGTTGAGATCGCGCTGCTCGTAGCCCGGAGCGATGCCGGGGGTGTCGGGCAGCACCCACATCTGCACGAAGTGCACGTCGGCGGTCGCGCTGGCGTTCATCTCCGAGTGGCGGATCCCGCTCCCCGCGCTCATGCGTTGCGCCAACCCGGGGTAGATGACGCCATCGGTGCCGGTGCTGTCACGGTGCGCGAGCTCGCCCTGCAGCACCCAGGTGACGATCTCCATGTCGCTGTGCGCGTGCGTGCCGAACCCTCCGCCCGCGCGCACCACGTCGTCGTTGTTGACGATCAGCAGGCCGTGACCGGTGTTGCGCGGGTCGTGGTGTGACCCGAAGCTGAAGCTGTGCCACGAATCGAGCCAGTCGAGCTGGGTGTGGAACCGGCTGGCCGCGGGACGGACGTCGAAGGTCACACGTGCAGTATGTCCGCGCGCTGGTCGCCGGGGCAGGGTCCCTAGACTCCGCCCGATGCCCCACCTGGTCACGTTGTGCACGGGCAACGCGGCGCGGTCGGTGATGGCGGGCGCCATCCTCGCCGAGCACGTCCCGGCGGTCGTCGTGGCGACCCGCGGCACGCACGTGATCGAGGGCATGCCGATGAGCTGGCGCACCCGCGACGCGATCGTCGCGCTGGGGGCCAGGGCCGAGGGGCACCGCAGCCGTCAGCTGTCCGCCGCCGACCTCGCTGCGACCGACCTCGTGTTGGCCATGGCGCGCGAGCACGTCGAGTACATCCGGCGGCGCTATCCGGAGGCGTCGGCGCGCACCGGCACGCTCAAGCGCCTGGCGCGCGACCTTCCGGGAACCGCGGGCACGCTGGCCGAGCGCGTCGCCGCGCTGCGCCTCGACGCGGTCGAGCTCGAACCGTGGGAGGACGTCGACGACCCCGCCGGCGGCACCCCGGAGGTGTTCCACGAGTGCGCGGTCGAGATCCACGATCTCCTGAGCGCACTGCGCCCGGTGTGGGAAGGCGTCCCCGCATGAGGAAGGCGAGGAACGCGCGGCGCGGGACGACCGTCGTCGCGGTGGCGGTGCTCGCCGTCGGACTGGCGACCAGCGCGGCCGCGCAGACCACGACCACCGCTCCCGCGGCGCCGACCCCGCCCGCGGCGGGCGCGACGCGCGGCGTCACCGCCACGTCGATCAGGGTGGGCGGGATCAGCGACTCGCTGCTCTACGGCGGTGCCGACGTCGGGGCGAAGGCACGCTTCCAACGGGCCAACGACGCCGGGGGCGTCAACGGTCGCACGATCGAGTACCTCGGTGTCACCGACGACGGCGGCGATCCCACCGCCGATGCCAACGCGGCGAAGAAGCTGGTCGAGCAGGACGGCGTGTTCGCCGTGGTGCCCACGGTGACGCCCGACCTCTCGGCGTCGTCGTACCTCACGCAGCAGCGGGTCCCGTACTTCGGGTGGGCGCTGTCGTCGAACTTCTGTGGCTCGTCGTACGGCTTCGGCTTCACCGGCTGCCCGTTCGCCAAGCACGCCACCAGCAACGCGTGGCCCCTGCACGTCGCCAAGGTGATCCCGAACGGTGCCGCCGGCCACGCGGTCGCGATCGTCACCGAGGGCACGCCCACGGGCCAGTACGACGCCGGCGCGTTGAGCGCGGCGGCGACCAGCGTGAAGTTCCGCATCGCGTACGCCAAGGCGTCGCTCGGCGTGCCGGTCACGCCCGACTACGGGGCCGTGGCCAAGGAGGTGCTCACCAGCAACAACGGCACCGCGCCCGACGCCGTGTTCGTGGTCGGAGGGATCTCGAACGTGGTCGGGATGCAACAGGCGCTCGCCGCGGCTGGATTCCTCGGGATCTTCACCAACCAGCTCCAGTACGACCCGGGCCTGGTGGCACCCGCAGTCGGCGCGTTCGTCCCCACGCAGACCGCGCCCACCGAGAGCGCGGCCGACAACCCCGCGATGAAGCAGCTCGTCGCCGACGTGCAGAAGATCGCACCCGACCAGCCCATCGACCAGTCGGTCATCGCGGGCTACTGGTCCGCCGACCTGTTCCTCAGCGCGCTGCAGAAGGCGGGCAAGAAGCTGACCGCGGCGTCGCTCGTGCACGCCGCCAACGCCAAGTTCACGTACCGCGTCCCGAACACCGTCGGCCCCACCACGTTCCCGGCCGCGCACGCGCTCCCGACGCCGTGCGGCGCCCTGGTGCAGAGCAGCGGCACTGCATACGTCGTGAAGGCCCCGTACGCGTGCGGTCGCGTCGTCCCAGTCGAGTAGGTCGGGTGCGGGTCGGACATCGCGTCGCGGGCGCGTTCGTGGCGCTCGCGCTCTCGCTGACGTCGCTCGGTTGGGCCGGTGCACCCGGCGCAGCCGCGGCGACGTCGACGGCCGTCGGGGTGACGCGCACGACGGTCACCGTTGCCGGTCTCGTCGGCGCCGATCCTGCGTCGACCGGCGCGGAGATCGGCGCCCAAGCCCGCTTCGCGCGCGCCAACCGGCACGGGGGAGTGAAGGGGCGCACCGTCACCTACGCGGGCAACGCGGCCGATCCCACCACGCTGTCGACGTCCGCGTTCGCGGCGGTGCCGGCGGTGAGCGACTCGCTCGACGCCGCGGGGCTGGCGCGCAGCGAGGTGCCGTTCGTCGGGTCGGCCGCGACCACAGCGTGGGACGGCAACCGCTTCGGCTTCGGCTTCGCCGGCGCGCAGGCCGCGCTCCAGACCACGGTGGTGAGCCCGGCATGGGGTGCGCGCCTGCGCGCGCTCCTCGGGAGCGTGCAGGGGTCGACGGTCTCGATCGCGGTCGACGACAGCGAGCTCGGCGCCGCCCGCGACGCGCAGGCGCGCGCGTCGTTGCGCGCGGCCGGGTTCCGCGTCGCCGCGTCGGTGACGGTGCCTGGCCCACCGGCTCCGCTGCCCGACCTCGCTCCGATCGCGACCACGCTCACCGCCGGACCTCCCACGGTCGTGCTGCTCCTGACGTCACCTGCTGCCACCGGCGCGCTGGCGCAGCTCCTCGCGCAGGCGAGCTTCACCGGCACCGTCGCCGCCGACGTTTCGATGTACCAGCCGACCGCACCGGCTGCCGCCTCCGGGTTGACCGTGCTGGTGCCCGTGGCGCCCCTCGAGCAACGGACGCCGGCCAACCGTCGGCTCGCGGCCGACGTCGAGGCCTTCGCGCCCGGCACCCGGATCACGACCGGGATCGCCGCGGGCTACTGGTCGGCGGATCTCTTCCTGCGGATGTTGGCGGCGACGGGCAAGCGCCTCACCCGCGAGCGCTTCCTCGCCGTCGCCCGCCGCTTCTCGTACCGGGTGCCGTCGACCATCGGCCCCGTGCGATGGCCCGCCGCGCACCGTCAGGACGTGCCGTGCGGTGCACTGGTGCAGAGCGACGGATCGCAGTACGTGGTGGCCGAGCCGTACGCGTGCGGCACACCGATCGTGGTGAAGCCGCCCAAGCGCTCCACCACCACGACCCGCTGACGGGACGGAGCGGGCGGGAGCGCCGCGCCGACTGGCGACTCCGCGGGCGAGAGCCGGCGTCGCCGGTCTCGCCCCCCGAACCGGATCGAGGGGGAGCGAGCGACGGAGGAGAGTCAGTCGAGGCGGAAGCCGACCTTCATCGTGACCTGGAACCAGGCGATGTCGCCCTCGTTCATCGCGCCGCGGATGTCGGTCACCTCGAACCAGTCGAGGTTGCGCAGCGTCTTCGACGCGCGCGTGATGCCACTGCGGATCGCGGCGTCGAGCCCTTCGGACGACGACCCCACGATCTCGGTGATCTTGTAGGTGTGATCCACGTGCTCCACGGGATCCCTCCGATGTCGTGGCGGGCGACGGCTGCGGTCGACCCGGGATGGGGGGGTCGGCGCACGATAGCGTCGCTCCATGCCACTCGCCATCGAGCCGTTCACGATCGCGATCCCCGACGCCGACCTCGACGATCTGCGCCAGCGGCTCGCGCGTACGAGGCTCTCCGAGCAGCTGCCCGACGCCGGATGGGACTACGGCACCGAGCGCGGGTTCCTCGCGGAGCTGATCGAGTACTGGCGCGACGACTACGACTGGCGTCGCGCCGAGGCGATGCTCAACGAGTTCGACAACTTCGTGACCGAGGTCGACGGCGCCCGCGTGCACTTCATCCATGCGCCGTCTCCCGAACCCGACGCGCTGCCGCTGGTCGTCACCCACGGCTGGCCTGGTTCGGTCGTCGAGTTCATGGAGATCATCCGGCCGCTGTCGGATCCCCGTGCCCACGGCGGTGATCCGGCGGACGCGTTCCACGTCGTGTGCCCGTCGATCCCGGGGTACGCCTTCTCGGGCCCGACCCGCGAGCGGGGCTGGGGGCCGCGTCGCATCGCCGAGGCGTGGGCGGCGCTCATGGCCGGCCTCGGCTACGAGCGCTACGGCGCGCAGGGCGGCGACTGGGGTGCGATGATCTCGACCCAGCTCGGTCTCGCCGACCCCGACCACCTGGTCGGAATCCATCTCAACATGGTCGTCGCACCTCCGCCCCCCGACCTCGACTTCGAGCACCTGCGCGAGGACGAGCAGGTCGCACTGGCGACGTACGAGTACTACGGGCGCGTCGATTCGGGGTACTCGAAGATCCAGGGCACGAAGCCGCAGACCATCGGGTACGCGCTCGACGACTCGCCCGCGGGGTTGGCGGGCTGGATCGTGGAGAAGTTCCGCACCTGGAGCGACTGCGAGGGCGACGTCGAACGCAGCTTCACCAAGGATCAGCTGCTCGACAACGTGATGCTCTACTGGCTCACCGGCACCGCCCACTCCGCGGGTCGGCTGTACTACGAGGCGGAGCAGACGAGCGGGTTCGTGCCCGGCACCAGGATCGAGGTGCCGGTGGGGGTGGCCGCGTTCCCGGCGGAGATCATCCGGCCGCCGCGGCACTGGGCCGAGCAGCGCTATGACGTGCGTCACTGGGCCGAAATGCCCCGAGGCGGTCACTTCGCGGCGTTCGAAGAGCCGGACCTGCTGGTGGCTGACGTGCGGGAGTTCTTCCGTCCGTTGAGGGTCCGCCGGTGAACGGCCTCGTTCGCATAGCTTTGGCTCGACACGGGGAGACCGGTGTGTGAGAGTATGGAGGTCCGCCGCGGAGAGTGGCGGGTTTCGGGTGCGGTGTGGCAGGATGGGGCCGCGGAGAGTGGCGGCGCCGGATGACCGGCAGGCAGAGGAGGCAATCGTGCGGAACGCCGTACGGAAGTTCGTGGGCGTCGCCCTGGTCGGCCTGCTCGGCGCGCTCGCGCTGCCGATGCTGGCGGCAGGGGCGCAGACCGTGACCACCAACGGCAGCACCGGCTCCGACGGCATCCCGCCGGACCCGCCCGGTGTCTGCACCTTCTCGGTCGCGCCCAACCCGGTCGACGCCTTCCCGACGCAGGTGACGATCAGCGGCGTCGCGCCGACCACCGACAACACGCACGTCGTGCTGTTCGCCAACGGCTCGGCCGCGACGGTGCAGGGCGCCGGTGACATCGTCGCCACCGATCCCGCCCCTGATGGCTCGTACACGCTGAAGTACACCGTGAACGCGGTCGTCGACCTGTCGGTCAACTTCACCTTCGGCAACCAGAACGCCTACACCTCCGGTTGCACCGGTCCTGGCGGCATCACCGTGGTGCGCGTCAACGTGAAGGCCGCCGAGGTCGCCAGGCCCGCCACAGCACCTGCGGCACAGGCGCTGGCGTTCACCGGTTCGTCCGACACGCCGTCGTACGTGCTCATCGGCATCGCCGCGATCGTCGTGGGTGGAGTGCTGGTGGTCGCCGCTCGTCGTCGCAAGCAGGTCTCGTAACAGGGGCGGCGCACGCGCCGCGCTGTAGAGTCGACCCTCCCAACGGTCACACGCGCGTCTTGGAGGCACAATGGCCTGGAAGGTCGTGGTCGACTTCGACCTCTGCGAGAGCAATGCCATCTGCATGGGCATCGTCCCCGAAGTGTTCGAGGTCCGTGACGACAACTTCCTCTACGTGCTCCAGGAGAACCCGCCTGACGAGCTGCGTGAGAAGTGCGACCAGGCCGTTCGGCAGTGCCCCAAGCAGGCGATCAGCATCGAGGAGAGCTAGCGAACGCAGGGGTGGCGCGCCGAGCGCGGCCGCACCCCTGACTACCTTGCTCGGTGCATGACGTCACCGCGGACGCAGCGCCGGCAGGCGGGCCGCCGGCGCCGACGGGCACTGGGTCTCGGAGCCGCCGCGGTCGCCGGCATCGTGGCCCTGGTCGTCGCCGGCTTCGCGGTCCTCGGCGGCGGTGACGACCAGGGACCCCAGGCGTCACCCGCGACGAGCAGGAGCGCCGGTCCGTCGACGACGGCAGCGGCCACGACGGCACCGACCACCACGGGCGCGACC
Organism: Acidimicrobiia bacterium; assembly: GCA_035763625.1. Classification (GTDB taxonomy): domain Bacteria; phylum Actinomycetota; class Acidimicrobiia; order IMCC26256; family DASPTH01; genus DASUAS01. Next base: position 3,733 of record DASUAS010000118.1, on the reverse strand, counting down.
GTCACACCGCCGCCGTCCACGGCCGACACCGCGATCGACACCCAGCGGCGCTACGCGGTGGGCACCCGCACCCTCACGTTCGTCGACTCGTCGCGCAGCACGTCACCCAACGGCTCGTTCGCCGGCGCGCCCACCCGCACCCTGCCCACCGAGCTCTGGTATCCCGCCGAGGGCGATCCGGGCGCGGATCCCGCCCCGGACGCGACCCCCGACCGTGGCCACGGGCCCTATCCGCTGGTGCTGTTCGCGCACGGCTACGACGTGACCCCCGACTTCTACGCCCCGCTGCTCGAGCGCTGGGCCGCGGCCGGCTACGTCGTGGCCGCGCCGGTCTTCCCCATCCTCAGCGGCTCCGACGGCGGCGCCAGCCACGTCGACTACGAGAAGACGTTCGGCGACGCGTCGTTCGTGATCACCCAGGTCCTCCAGTTGGGCGGTGGCGATCCACTCGCGGGCATGGTCGACCCCCACCGGATCGCGGCGGCGGGCCACTCCGACGGCGAGGTGGTGTCGTTCGGAGTCGGCTTCCTCGAGTGCTGTCGTGACCCGCGCGTGCGCTCGGTGATCGCGATGGCCGGCGACCTCTCGAACGCCAACAACCCGTCGGTGCGCGACACCGGCACGCCGATCCTGCACGTCATGGAGACCAACGACGAGTACGACCCGTACCCGCATTCGATCCAGTGGGACCGCGACAACCTCACCGCGCCCCGGTGGATGGTGACGCTCAACTCGAGCCACGTACCGCCCTACACCCAGCCCGGTGACCCCGCGTTCGAGCTCGTCAGCACGATCACCGTCGCCTACCTCGACGGGACCCTCAAGGGGCACCCGGAACGGCTCGACGACGTCAGCGGCACGATCGCAGCGCAGCCCGACGTCGCGACGCTCGAGCGGTGAATCCAGGCTGATCAGCCGTCTTCGAGGAGGCGCTTGACCTCGCGGCGCAGGATCTTGCCGGTGGCGGTCTGGGGCACCTCGTCGACCACGACGATGATCTCGGGGGTCTTGAGCGAGCCGATGCGCTCGCGCACCCACTCGCGCACGTGGTCGAGGTCGACGTCATCGACCCCGGCGCGCAGCGAGATCATCGAGGCGATCTTCTCGCCGTACTGCTCGTCGGCGAGGCCGACCACCGCGGCGACCGAGATCGCGTCGTGTTGCAGCAGCGCGTCCTCGACCTCCGCGGGGCCGATGTTCTCGCCGCCGCGGATGATCGTGTCGTCGGCGCGGCCCTCGCAGAAGACGTAGCCCTCGACGTCGAGCCACCCCCGGTCGCCGGTGTGGAGCCAGCCCTCGGCGTCGACCTTGGAGTCGGTGCCGACGTACTTGCCGCTCACCTGATCGCCGCGGATCAGGATCTCGCCCGGTTCGTCGGGCCCGAGGCTCGCGCCCGACTCGTCGACGATGCGGAACTCGATGCCGGGGACCGGCTGGCCGACCGACGACAGCCGGGCCTTGAACAGAGGCTCGTCGCTGTAGAGGGCGAGGCGGTGGTCGTCGGGACCGAGGATGGCGACCGTGCTGCTGGTCTCGGTGAGGCCGTAGGCGTTGACGAAGTCGACCTCGGGGAAGAGGTGGAGCGCCCGCTCGAGGATGGGCGGGGGCATGCGCGAGCCGCCGTACGACATCGCGCGCAGCGTGGGGACCCGCAGCGACTCGTCGGCCTCCATGGCCTCGACGATCTTGCCCAGCATGGTGGGCACGAGCATGGCGTGGGTGATCTGCTCGTCGCGGGCGGTCACCAGCCAGTCCTCGGCCGAGAACCGCACACCGGGGACGGGCACGATCCGCCGTCCCACGTAGGTGTTGCTCAGGACCGCGGCGACGCCGGCGACGTGGAACGGTGGCACCACCACGATGGCGGCTTCGTCCTCGCCGGCCGACCCGAACTCCAGCGTGTTGAAGATGTAGGCGAGGAGCTGGTCGTGCTCGAGGATGGCGGCCTTGGGTTCGGCCGACGTGCCGCTGGTGAACAGCAGCACCGCGGGGGCGTCGGGGGAGTCGGGGAAGGCGCGGTCGCCGGTGCCCTTGTTGTCGAGCCAGTGCGGGGCGGAGACGACCGCGGGCTCGATCCGGCTGAGAAGCGCCTCGAGCTGGGCCTCGGGCAGGCGGTAGTTGAGCGGGGCGTAGCTCACCCCGGCCCACGCGGCGCCGAAGAGCGTGGCGGGAACGATGGGGGCGTTGGCCTCCAGCAGCGCCAGGCGCTGGGCGCCGGAGCCGTCGACCCGGTCGGCGATGCCCCGGGCGGCGGATCGGAGGTCCTCGTAGGAGAGGCCCTCGGCGCGGGTGCCGTACGCGAGGCGGTCCCCGAGGGCGTCGGCCGCCATCTCGAGGATCATGGCGATGTTCACGATTGCCCCCTGGTGCGCAGTGGTGCTGGGCCTCGATGGGCCGGGGTGGTGGTGCTCAGTCGGACGACGGCAGCGGCTTCGCCTGGGCGATCTCCATCGCCACGCCGTGGCAGCTCAGCTCGCCGTCGCCGGCCTTGGTGACCAGGACGGTGGCCTCGCACTCGGCGCAGGTGTAGCGCTTGCCCATCTGGTTCGGCATCTCGTCACCCCTCGCGGGCGGCCATCGGCTGCCCGCAACACGACACCTCGGCGTCGGTGCCCTTCACCACGATGATCTCGGTCTCGCACTTCTCACAGCGCAAGCGACTTCCAGCTGCGGTCGGCATGTCCGGCAGGATACCCAACCCGGACATGGGGTCGGCCAGTCGGAGGTAGCGTGCCCCGGGTGTCGACCGCCGAGGAGCCGAAGCAGTGGGCGGTCGGGCACGACGGGTTCAGCATCGGCGCGCTCGACTGGGGCGGCGACGGCCCGCCGCTGGTGCTGCTGCACCCGAACGGGTTCTGCGCCGGGGTGTTCGACCCGCTGGCCCGGGCGCTGCGCACCGACTACCGAGTGGTCGGCGTCGACCTGCGCGGCCATGGCACCAGCACCGCGCCGACCACCTTCGAGGACTGCGGGTTCGTGGCCGCCGCCACCGACGTCGTGGCGATGCTCGACCACCTCGGCCTCGACGAGGTGGCGATCCTGGGCGAGTCGCTCGGCGGGGGCACGGGGATCCTGGTCGACCGCCTGCAGCCCGGTCGGGTGCGCGCGCTCCTGCTGTGCGAACCGATCGCCATGCCCGCGACCGACGGGCTGCCGGGGCGCAGTGAGGAGAACCCGATGTCGGCCATGGCCCGGAAGCGCCGGGCGGTCTGGCCCGACCGGGCGACGGTCGAGGCGTCGTACGGCAGCCGTCCGCCCATGAACGTGCTCGAGCCGGCGGCGTTGGCCGGCTACGTGCAGTGGGGGTTCCGCGACCGGGCCGACGGTCGGATCGAGCTCGCGTGCCCGCCCGAGGTGGAGGCGTGGTTCTTCGAGTGCGGCACCCGGCCCGACGGTGCGCCGGCGTCGTTCGAGCACCTGGCGTCGCTGACCGCAGAGGTCACGATCGTGTGCGCCGACGGCACCGACCTGCCCGACGGCATGTTCGCGGCCCAGGCCGAGCGCGCCGGCACCGAGCTCGTCACCGTCCCCGGCACCCACTTCTTCGTCCAGGAGGACACCCCCCGCGCCGCCGCCCTCGTGCGCGAGCACCTCTCCTGACCGACCGTTCCTTCCCCGTTTTGGCGCCCTTCGCGGGCCTCTGACGCCCACGAACGGTGAGAGAACTCAGGGGGAGAGCGCGCGGCGGGCCCAGTCGTAGTCGAGCTTGCCGACGGTGTTGCGACCGACCTCG
>DASUAS010000117.1:0-10085 GCA_035763625.1 Acidimicrobiia bacterium | reverse complement strand
CGCCCGATGGGCTGTGCAGCACCCGGGAGCGCTCTGGTCGGGCGCCCGCGTCGATCGCCCGAGCGGCGTGGTGGTGGCCACGTGGCACCAGAGCGAGGCGCCGGCCGTGCGCGCGTTCGACCTCGTGACCGGCACCCTCCTGTGGGAAGCACCCACCGATCGCTTCACCGCCGCGCCCGCGGTCCACGCCGGACGAGTGGTGGTCGCGATCGGTGACGGCAACCGTCACGCCCGGGTCGAGGCACGCGACCTCGCCACCGGCGCACTCGAGTGGCAGACGCCCGTTCCCGCTTCGTTCGAGGAGGCCATCGAGCCGGCGTTCGACGACCACGCGATCGTCGTGGTCGACCACTTCGGCGTCGTGTCCGCGTTCGATCCCGCCACCGGTCGGCTGCGTTGGCAGCGCGACCTCGCCGACGTGCTCCTGGGGACGCGGGTGGTGCTGACCGGCCGCCGGATCGCGCTCACGTCGTACGCCGGTGTCCTGCACGTGCTCGACCGTCGCGACGGCCACGAGGTCGAGCGAGTCGTGCCCGCGCGCATCGGCGGCCTCCCGGTGGCGCTGGCCGGGGCTCCGTGGCGGCCCGGGGGTGGCGTGCTCCTCGCCCTCCGCCTGCGCGACTGGGGCGTGCAGCTCCGCCGGCTGTGAGCGTGAGGGTGGAGGCTCGAGGCTGGAGAGGTGCTCGGGGACGAGTCGGGTCAGGCCCGCGCTCGGGAGGGCGCCGGAGGCCGCCCGCTACACTCGTCGCCGACCCGAGTCACCTGGCGTCGCCACGAGACCCGGGATCATGCACGCCCGCGTTCCGAGGTCGTCCGGGGCAACCCGGTCGCCTGCGGGCGGAGGAACAACCGAGGAGCAGCGCGCATCCGGGGCCGACCGCACGCGGTCGGTGCCCAGGGGTCGTTGCACGACAGAAAGGGCGTCCCGTGGCAGAAGCAACGGCCGTCGTCACCATGAAGCAGCTGTTGGAGGCCGGGGTCCACTTCGGTCACCAGACCCGGCGCTGGAACCCGAAGATGAAGCGCTTCATCTTCGGGGAGCGCAACGGGATCTACATCATCGACCTGCAGCAGACGCTGGAGCGCATCGACACCGCCTACCGGTTCGTGCGCCATACCGTCGAGAACGGCGGCACGGTCCTCTTCGTCGGCACGAAGAAGCAGGCCCAGGAGCCGATCCAGAAGCAGGCGGAGCGGGCCAACTCGCCCTACGTCAACTACCGCTGGCTGGGCGGCATGCTCACCAACTTCCAGACCGTGCACGGCCGCGTGGCCAAGATGCACGAGCTCGAGCGGCTGGTCTCGACCGGCGAGACCGAGCAGATGATCAAGAAGGAAGGCCTCAAGGTCAAGCGTGAGGTCGCCAAGCTCGAGCGCAACCTGGGCGGCATCCGCACGCTCGAGCGGGCGCCCGACGCGATCTTCGTGATCGACACCAAGAAGGAGCACATCGCGGTCACCGAGGCCAACCGCCTCGGCATCCCCGTGATCGCCGTCGTCGACACGAACTGCGATCCCGACGTCATCGACTTCGTGATCCCCGGCAACGACGACGCCATCCGCTCCGCCAACCTGATGTGTCGCATCGTGGCCGACGCGGTGATCGAGGGCCAGTGGCTCCGCTCGCGCAAGCAGGCCAAGGCCGGCGCCAAGGCCGACGCGCCCGCGAAGCCGACGCCCCCCGCGCCGCGCGTCCTCAGTCCCGAGGAGCAGGCCGCCAAGGCGGCACAGCAGCAGGAGGCCCGCAACGCGGCCGCCGCGGCGCAGCGCGAGCGCGAAGCCCGCGCCGCCAAGGCCGCGGACGAGGCCGACGTGGCGAAGGCCGATGCACCCGAGACGCCCGCACCCGAGGCGCCCGCCCCTGGTGCCGCGTCCACATCAGGGCCGGGCACCACCGAGATCCAGGAGAGCGCCGACCTTCAGGAGAGTGGGAATGGCTGAGTACTCGGCCAAGGACATCGCTGCGCTGCGCAAGGCAACCGGCGCGGGGATGATGGACTGCAAGAACGCGCTCGAGGAGTCCGAGGGTGACAAGGAGCGCGCGCTCGACATCCTGCGGGCCAAGGGCATGAGCAAAGCCAACAAGATGCAGGAGCGCGAGGCCACCGAGGGCGCAGTCGACGTGATCGTCGACGGCAACGTCGGCGCCATCGTCGAGCTCAACTGCAACACCGACTTCGTGGCCAAGGGCAGCGCCTTCACGGGACTGCTCGCCGACGTCACGAAGCTGGTCGCCGCGAGCGGCGACGGAGAGGTCGCCGACCTCCCGCTCGGAAACTCGACGGTGGGCGAGACCATCCAGGCGCTCGCCGGCACCATCGGCGAGAACGTGGTCCTCGGCAAGGTCGTGCGCTTCGAGTCGACCGGTCTCCTCGAGGCCTACCGACACAACCAGAACGACCGCGGCACCATCGCGGTCCTGGTCGAGCTGAGCGGCGCCGACCCGTCCGACGAAGCGGCGCGCGCGGTCGCCCACGAGATCGCGCTGCACATCTCGTTCGCCGCACCGGCGTACCTCACCCGTGACGACGTGCCCGCCGACGTGCTCGCGCGCGAGCAGGCCGTCATCGAGGAGAAGAGCCGCAACGAAGGCGTGCCCGAGGCCAAGCTCGAGGGCGCGGTCAAGGGGCGACTCAACGCGTTCTACAAGGACGTCGTGCTCCTCGAGCAGCCGTCGGTGAAGGACCCGAAGGTGAGCATCGCCAAGCTCGTCGAGGGACTCGGCGGCGACGTGAAGCTCACGCGGTTCGCGCGCGTCAAGGTGGGCGAGGACTAGCGTCCGGCACATGCCCGGGGCCGAGAGCCAGTACCGCCGCGTCGTCCTCAAGCTGTCGGGTGAAGCCTTCGCCGACAGCACGATCAACTTCGGCATCGATGCCGCGGTCGTGCAGCGCATCGCCGAGGAGGTCGCGGAGGCACGCGTCGAGCTCGGCGTCGAGATCGCGGTGGTGGTGGGAGGTGGCAACATCTGGCGGGGGATGTCCGGCGCGACGCGAGGCATGGACCGCGCCCGCGCCGACTACATGGGCATGCTCGCCACCGTCATCAACGCGCTGGCGCTGCAGGACTCGCTGGAAGCAGTGGGCCAGACCACCCGCGTCCAGACCGCGATCACGATGTCGCAGGTGGCGGAGCCGTTCATCCCTCGCCGCGCCATCCGTCACCTCGAGAAGGGTCGCGTCGTGGTGTTCGCGGCGGGCACCGGCAACCCGTACTTCACGACCGACACCACCGCTGCCCTGCGGGCGGCCGAGATCGGCGCGCAGGCGATCTTGAAGGGGACCCACTCGGGGGTCGACGGCGTCTACAGCGCTGATCCCCGTCTCGATCCTGCCGCGGTCAAGCTCGCCGAGGTCAGCCACTTGGAGATCCTCAACAAGGGCCTCAAGGTCATGGACTCGACCGCGGTCACCTTCTGCATGGACAACGAGCTGCCGATCGTCGTGTTCGACGTCACCGCTCCCGGCAACATCCGTCGTGCGCTGCTCGGCGAGCGCATCGGGACGCTGGTGAGCTCGGGCGCGACGGTGTGAAGCGCGCGACGACGAGGACGGAAGCATGAGCTCCGACGGCGACGAGATGATGGCGCTGGTGATGGACGACTGCGCCGACCGGATGAAGAAGGCCGTCGCGCACCTCCAGTCGGAGTTCGCGGCGGTGCGCACCGGCCGCGCGTCGCCCGCGCTGGTCGAGAAGCTTCGGGTCGAGGCCTACGGCAGCGACGTGCCGCTGCAGCAGATCGCCGGCTTCGGCGTTCCCGAGCCGCGCGTCCTCACCATCTCGCCGTACGACAAGGGCACGATCAAGGCGATCGAGAAGGCGCTGCAGCAGAGCGACCTGGGCGTGAACCCGTCGAACGACGGCCAGGTCATCCGGCTGGTGTTCCCCGAGCTCACCGAGGAGCGGCGCAAGGACTTCGTGAAGGTGGTCCGCACCCGGGCCGAGGAGGGCAAGGTGGCGGTGCGCAGCGCCCGCCGGCACGCCCGCCAGGAGCTCGAGCAGCTCGAGAAGGACGGCGACATCAGCCAGGACGACCTCGACCGGATCGAGAAGGACCTCGAGAAGCGCACCCACGAGGTCGTCGCCGAGATCGACGACCTCCTCAAGCACAAGGAGCAGGAGCTGCTCACCGTGTGACGCCCGGGCCCGCACGGCTGGGCGGCGGATGCGACCCGAGCGGGCGAGCAGGAGCTGCTCACCGTGTGACGACGGAGGATGCTCACGAGGTGGGCCTCCGGCTTCGCTGAGCAGCTCTTCAGCCGGGCCGTCACCGGCGGGGATGGTGGGTCTAGCCTGGGTGCCGCGCAGAGTCCCGGAGGATCGTGTGCCCGAATTCGATGACGATCGTCCCGAGGCGCCGCCCGCCGAGGGCGTGCGGATCCTGGGAGCGGAAGAAGCCCAGGCGGCCGTGGAGGGCGGACCCGACCGGCCCCGTCCCGAGGAGCCGCCGCGTCGGCGCCGCCGCAGCGCTCCACCCGACGACGTCCAGCCCGCGGCACGCTTCCCGCTGCCGGCCGACCGGTTGCCGGGGGAGGATCCCGGACCGGAGGTGCGACCCACCCCTCCGCCCCCGGTGGGCGAGGGAACCGGCGCGCCACTCCCGCACTGGACCGAGCCCGCAACCGGAGAGGTGCCCATGATCGCCGACGAGCCCGGCGACGAGGAGGTGTGGGCGGCGGCGTCGAACCAACCGCGCTTCCGCTCCGACGTCGGCGACTGGAACGACTCCGACTTCTCGTTGGGCGACGAGGGTCTCCACGACGAGACCACTGCGATGGGTGCCCTGGTCGACGCCCCCGAGGTCGACGACGACGAGGAGTTCGCGGCGCAGGTCGCGGCCCGTCGCGCGCCCGCGCGCCGGGCCCGGACGAAGCCGGCGCGCACGCGCAGCCGCGGCTCGGCCGCCGCGGGGTCGCAGTTCCCCACGATCGAGGACGAGACCGACGCGCCGCACGTCACCGCCGGACCGCGCGTCACGCCGCCGGCCGACGACCTCACCACGCGGATCATCACCGGGGCGATCCTCGCCGCGGTCGCGCTGCTCGCGTTCGTGATCGGTCGTGCGGGCACCGCGGTGCTCGTCACCGTGATCGTCGCCGCCGCCGCGTTCGAGCTGTTCGAGGGCTTCCGGCGCGCCGGGTTCCAACCGGCCACGCTGCTCGCGCTCCTCGGCTCCCTCTCGATGGTGGGCATCGCGTACAACCACGGTGAACGGGCGTTCCCGCTGGTCACCGCGGTCGTCGTCGGCTTCACCCTGTTCTGGTACCTGGCCAAGGTCGTCCACGCCCGGCCGATGGTCAACGCGGCCGTCACCATCTTCGGCTTCTCCTACGTGGGCCTCCTCGGGGGCTTCGCGGGCCTGCTGCTCGTGTTCCCCGACGGCGTGGGCATGGTCATCGGCCTGGTGCTGTGCGCGGTGAGCTACGACATCGCCGGCTACTTCGTCGGCTCGCGCATGGGGCACCGCCCGCTGATGCCCGACGTGTCGCCGAACAAGACGCTCGAGGGCCTCGCCGGCGGCATGGCCGCGTCGGTGGTGATGGGCATCATCATCGCCATCGTCGGACTGCACCCGTGGAACGCGCTGTCCAACGGACTGCTGCTCGGCATCGTGGTGGCGATCTTCGCCCCGCTCGGCGACCTCGTCGAGTCGATGCTCAAGCGCGACCTGGGCCTCAAGGACTTCGGCACCATCCTGCCGGGGCATGGCGGTGTGCTCGACCGGTTCGACGCCATGTTGTTCTGCCTCCCGGCGGTCTACTACCTGGTGGTCGCGCGCGGGCTCATCTGATGGGCGCAAGCTCATGAGGCGCATCGCCGTGCTCGGTTCGACGGGTTCGATCGGCACGCAGGCGCTCGACGTGGTCCGCAACCACCGCGACGAGTACGAGGTGGTCGCGCTGGCGGCGGCGCGCAACGGCCAGCTCCTGCGCGCCCAGGCCGCCGAGTTCGGCGTGCCCCTCGATCGCGCGCGCCTCTGTGCCGATGCCCCTCACGTGCTTCCCGAGCTGGCCTCGCTGTCCGAGGTCGACGTCGTCCTCAACGCGGTGGTCGGCTTCGCCGGGCTGCCGGCCACGCTTGCCGCGCTCGAGCACGGCAAGCGTCTCGCGCTGGCCAACAAGGAGAGCCTCATCGCCGGCGGCCCGGTCGTGGCCGCGGTCCGCGATCGCGGTGCCGGCGAGATCGTGCCCGTCGACAGCGAGCACTCGGCGCTCTACCAGTGCCTGCGCGCGGGCGAGCCGCACGAGGTGCACAAGCTGGTGCTGACCGCCAGCGGCGGCCCGTTCCGCGGCTACTCCCGCGAGCAGCTCGCCACCGTCACCGTCACCGATGCCCTGCAGCACCCCACGTGGGACATGGGGGCCAAGATCACCATCGATTCCTCGACCCTGATGAACAAGGGGCTCGAGGTCATCGAAGCCCACGAGCTCTTCGGCACGTCCTTCGACCGCATCGAGGTGGTGGTGCACCCGCAGTCGGTGATCCACAGCATGGTCGAGTTCGTCGACGGCGCCACCATCGCCCAGCTCTCGATGCCCGACATGCGCCTCCCCATCGGGCTCGCGCTCGGCGCCCCCGCCCGACTGCCCGAGGCCTTCGGTGCCATCGACTGGACCGAGGTGTCCCAGCTCACGTTCGAAGCCCCCGATCTCGACGCCTTCCCCTGCTTGCGGCTCGCCTTCGACGCCGGACGCGCCGGTGGCAGCGCCCCCGCGGTGCTGAGCGGCGCCAACGAGGTCGCGGTGGCCGCCTTCCTCGACGGTCGCATCGCCTGGACGGCCATCGCCGCGGTGGTGGCCGACGCCCTCGATGGCGGCACCGGGAACGTTCACGCCGTCGCCGACGTTCTGGAGGCCGACCGGGTGGCGCGCGAGCGCGCCACCATCGCTGTCGAACGTCTGGACCGAGCCGCATGAGCGCTGCCGCGTGAGCCGATCGTGAAGGATCCCCTCGAGGAAGCCGGCGTCGAGGTCAACAGCCGCGTCGCCACCGGCATCCTGATCGCGTTCGTCGTGGGCATGGTGGCGCTGTTCGTCCTCGCGCCCGGGAGCCGCACGCCGCTGCTCATCGTCCTCGGCATCATCCTCATGGTCATGCTCCACGAGTTCGGCCACTACATCACGGCCAAGCGCTCGGGCATGAAGGTCACCGAGTTCTTCATCGGGTTCGGTCCCCGGCTGTGGTCCTTCCACCGGGGCGAGACCGAGTACGGCGTCAAGGCGATCCCGGCCGGCGGCTACGTGCGCATCATCGGCATGACCAACATGGAGGAGGTCGACCCCGCCGACGAGCCCCGCACCTTCCGCCAGGGCACGCCGGGCAAGCGCCTCACCGTCATCCTCGCCGGCGTCACCGTCAACCTGATCATCGCCTTCCTCCTCTTCTTCCTCGTGATCGCGGGCCAGGGCCGCGTGTACGACGGCCCGAACACCACCGTCGAACGCCTCGTCGCCGGGAGCGCGGCCCACGAAGCCAAGGTGCGCCCGGGCGACAAGATCGTCGCCGTCGACGGCACGCACATCGGCAGCTGGGACGACCTGAAGTCGGTCATCGAGCACAACGGCGGCAAGGAGATCGCGCTGACCGTCGTGCGCCACGGCCACGACGTCACGCTCACCGCCACGCCCCACGTGCAGGACGGCCAGGGCTTCCTCGGCATCGGTCCCGGCACCATCGTGCGCGACGTCACGCCGCTCGAGGCCGTGCCCGAGTCGTTCAAGACCATGGGTCAGGTCTTCACCGGCTTCACCAGCATCCTCGGTGATCGCCTCTCGCCGTCGGGCGTGAGCTCCCAGGCGCAGGAGAGCTTCACGTCGGCCGCACCCAAGGCGGGGTCGAGCGCCGACCTCAACCGCCCGATGTCGCTCATCGGCATCACCGCCACCGGGAGCGACCTCGTCGGCGGCAACCTGTGGCTGCTCGCCCTGCTCCTCGGGCAGATCAGCTTCATCCTCGCGGTGTTCAACCTGCTGCCGATCCTGCCCTTCGACGGCGGCCACGCGGTCGTCGTCGTGTACGAGTGGATCGCGTCGAAGGTGCGCCACCGCCGGATCTTCGTCGACTACCGCAAGCTGATCCCGGTGAGCGTCGTCCTGCTGATCCCGATCCTGTTCCTGGGGTTGTCGTCGATGGTGCTCGACATCCGCCAGCTGGGTCAGTAGGCCAGGGTTCGGTGCTGCCCACGACGTCGTCACCGCGCCGGATCACCCGCCCGCTGCATGTCGGAGACGTGCAGGTCGGAGGCGGTGCGCCGGTCACGGTGCAGTCGATGACCACCACGAAGACCGCCGACGTCGACGGCACGCTCGCGCAGATCTACTCGCTCGCCGCGGCCGGCGCCGACATCGTGCGCTGCACGTGCAACGAGGAGCCCGCGGCCGAGGGGTTGGCCCAGATCGTGCCCCGCTCACCGGTGCCGCTGATCGCCGACATCCACTTCCAGCACAAGCTCGCGCTCGCGGCGATGGAAGCCGGCGTGGCCGGGTTGCGCCTCAACCCCGGCAACATCCGCAAGCCCGAGCACATCAAGGTCGTGGCGCGTGAGGCGAAGGACCGCGGGTTGCCGATCCGCATCGGGGTGAACGCCGGTTCGCTCGATCCCGACATCGCCGAGCAGTACGGCGGCGCCACCCCCGAGGCGCTGGTGGCGTCGGCGCAGCGTGAGCTCGACTACTTCGCCGAGGTCGGCTTCGAAGACGTGAAGATCTCCGTGAAGTCGTCGAACGTGCCCACCATGATCGACGCATACCGTCTCCTCTCCGAGACCGTCGACTTCCCCCTGCACCTCGGTGTCACCGAGGCGGGACCGCTGCCGGGCGGCCTGGTCAAGTCGACCGCCGGCATCGCCACCCTGCTCGCCGAGGGCATCGGCGACACCATCCGCTTCTCGCTCACCGCCGATCCGGTGGAGGAGGCCAAGGCCGGCCGTCAGCTGCTCGAGGCGATGGGCCTGCGCGAGCGCAAGGGCCTCGACCTCATCGCATGCCCCTCGTGCGGCCGCGCCGAGGTCGACGTCATCAGGGTCGCACGCGACGCGATGGACGCGCTCGAGCGGCGCAACATCCCGTTGCAGGTCGCGGTGATGGGCTGTGTGGTGAACGGTCCCGGCGAGGCGCGCGACGCCGACCTCGGCATCGCCGCCGGCCGTGGCAAGGGCCACCTGTTCGTGCGCGGTCAGGTCGTGCGTGTCGTGCCCGAGGCCGAGATGGTCGACGCGCTGGTCGCCGAGGCCGAGGCCATCGTCGCCGAGGGCATCGACGCCCGTCTCGCGGCTGCCGACGCGAACGCCGAGGCGATCGCCGCCGCCACCCGCGAGGAGCTGCTGCAGATCCAGGGCGTCGACGCCAACCACAGCGGCGACAAGATCGACAAGATCCGCGAGATCGCCGACTGATCGGCAGGTCCGCGTCAACAGGCTCCTAGTCCGCGACGACCACCTGCGCGCGTGAGGCCATGATCTCGGAGAGGCGGCTCTCCACGTCGGGGACGCTGTGGTCGTCGGTGAAGACGTAGGGCCGACCGCGACGGATCGCGTCGACCACGTTCGCGGCCACTTGCTCGGCGGCGACGCTGCCGAACGGGTTCATGCCGGTCTTGATCATCCCCGGCATCACCACGCTCACGCCGACGGGCGCGTCGATGGCCGCGAGCTCGGCGCGCAGACCGTCGGAGATGCCGAGCACCGCGTGCTTCGACGCGGTGTACGGGCCGATGCCGGGGATCGCGGTCACCGCAGCCATGGATGCCGTGTTCACCACCCAGCCGGGTCCGCCCGACGCGAGGATGCGGGGGACGAACGCGTGGATGCCGTGGATGACTCCCCAGAGGTCGACGTCGATGACGCGGTGCCAGTCGGCGAGCGGGAGCTCCCACGAGTTGCCCCCGGCGACGATGCCCGCGTTGTTGTGACAGACGTTGAGCTCGCCGAAGCGCTCGACCGCGGCGTCGGCGGCGCGCTCCATGTCGTCGGGGTCGGTCACGTCGACCACCAGCGACTGCACGTCGGCGCCGCCCTCACGCAGTCGCGTCGCGTGCTCGGTGAGGCTCGCCTCGTCGCGGTCGGTCATCAGCACCCTCATGCCGGC
>DASUAS010000116.1:0-12957 GCA_035763625.1 Acidimicrobiia bacterium | reverse complement strand
CCGGCCACCACGGTGCCGGCGACCGTCGCCACGACCGTGCCCGCGCCGGTGACCGCGCCCGCGGCCCAGGAGGCGCCGGCGGTCGTGCCCGACAGCGCACCTGCGCCACAGGAGGCCCCCGCCGTCGTGCCGAGCACGTTCACCCTGTCCGGGACCGTCACCGGCAACCCCGCCGACACCACCGTGACCCTCACGATCGACGGTCCCGGCGGGCAGTTCACGGTCGGCACCGACGGCGCCGGGAACTTCTCGGTGAGCGGTCTCGCCGCCGGCGACTACCAGATCGTCGGTCAGTGGGTCGACACCACCGGCACCGCGACGAACGCCGCCCGACTCGGCACGGTCACGGTGAGCGCTGACACCTCGGTCAGCCTCGCCTTCCCCGGCTAGACGCGAGGAGTGGGGACGGCCAACCCGAACCCGCCCGATCGCCCCGCCCGGACGTAGCCGCCCCCGCCCTGCGCTACGGCCCTGGGCGGGGCGCTTCGCGGACGCGCCCTTGCCGTTCTGTCACCGTTCGATGGCGTATGTCACTGCCGAACGGCGCCAAAACGCAGCGGGTCAGCGCTTGGGCTTGGGCAGCACCGAGAGGCCGAGCTCCTTGAGCTGGGCGGCGTCGATCTCGGTGGGCGCGCCGGTGAGCGGGTCGGCACCCGACTGGGTCTTCGGGAACGCGATCACCTCGCGGATGTTGTCCTCCCCGGCGAGGATGGCGGCGAGGCGGTCGATGCCGAAGGCGAACCCGGCGTGGGGCGGGGCGCCGTAGCGGAACGCGTCGAGCAGGAAACCGAAGCGCGACTGCGCCTCCTCCTCCGAGATCCCGAGGAGGGTGAAGATCTCCTGCTGGAGGTCGGGACGGTGGATCCGGACCGAGCCCGATCCCAGCTCCCAGCCGTTGAGCACCAGGTCGTAGGCCAGCGACCGGACCGAGAGCAGGTCCTCGCCCTTGCCGTGCGCGAGGAGCTCGAGGTCGTCGGGGTGGGGCATGGTGAACGGGTGGTGGGCCGGGATCGGCCGGCCGTCGTCGTCGAGCGCCTCGAACAACGGGAAGTCGACGACCCAGAGGAACTGCAGGCCCCCTTGCTGCATCGAACGGGGAGGCCCGAGCTCCACCCGCAGCGTGCCGAGCACGTGGTCGACGACCCGGCGCGACCCGGCGGCCACCAGCAACAGGTCACCGGGCTCGGCCCCGAGGGTGTCCACGATGCCCAGCTGCTCGGCCTCGGAGAGGAACTTCAGCACCTGGCACTCGAGCGCGCCGCCGTCGACGACGCGCATCCACACCAGACCGCCGGCGCCCAGCTGCTTGGCCCGGTCGACCAGCTTGTCGACCTGCGCGCGCGACATCGCGCCCTCACCGGGCAGCCGGATGCCCTTCACCACGTCGGCCTGGAAGGCGCGGAACTCGGTGGCGGCGAACACCTGTCCGAGGTCGATCAGCTCCATGGCGAAGCGCACGTCGGGCTTGTCGGACCCGTAGTGCTCCTGCGCCTGGTGCCAGGTCATGCGAGAGACCGGGCCGGGTCGGGTGCCGGTGACCGCCTCGGCGGCGTCGAGCACCGCCTCGCCGATGACGGCCATGACGTCGTCGGCGTCGGCGAAGCTCATCTCCGCGTCGAGCTGCATGAACTCGAACTGGCGATCGGCGCGCAGATCCTCGTCGCGGAGGCAGCGGGCGATCTGGTAGTAGCGGTCCATGCCGCCGACCATCAGCAGCTGCTTGAACAGCTGTGGGCTCTGCGGCAGCGCGTAGAACTCGCCCGGCGACAGCCGCGACGGGACGACGAAGTCGCGCGCGCCCTCGGGCGTCGAGGCAATCAGCACCGGCGTCTCCACCTCGGTGAAGCCCTGCGCGTCCAGCGAGCGGTGCAACGCCGCGTTCACCTGGGCCCGCACGCGGAGGTTGCGCTGCAGGCGTGGGCGACGCAGGTCGACGTAGCGGTACCGCAGCCGCAGCATCTCGTCGGCTTCGACGCGGTCGTCGACGGGGAACGGCGGGGTG
The DNA here is from genome assembly GCA_035763625.1 of Acidimicrobiia bacterium. Classification (GTDB taxonomy): domain Bacteria; phylum Actinomycetota; class Acidimicrobiia; order IMCC26256; family DASPTH01; genus DASUAS01. The sequence continues at coordinate 10,955 of DASUAS010000116.1, read as the reverse complement.
TCGGCCTCGTTGAGGACCTCGAGCGTCGTCGCCGCCACCTCGACCGCACCGGTGGGCAGCGTGTCGTTGACGGTGCCCTCGGGCCGGTGGCGGACCGTGCCGACGACCCGCACGACGTACTCGTTGCGCACGCGGTGTACGTCGGCGCCGACACCACCTCCTCCATCTCTGGCGCCGGGATCGACCACCACTTGCACGATGCCGGCGACGTCGCGCACGTCGAGGAACACGACACCGCCGTGGTCGCGTCGACTGTCGACCCATCCGCACACGACGACGTCGCGGTCGATGTCGGTGGTCCGGAGATCGCCGGCGCGATCGGTGCGCATCATCGCTTCGAGTCCAGTTCTCTTCGGGGATCGGCTTCGAGACGTTCCTGCAACCAGCCGGCGACGAGCTCGCGGGGCACCTCGACCTGATCGCCCGACTGCATGTCCTTGACCGAGACCGCGGCGTGCTCGGCCTCCTGTCGCCCCAGGACGACCGCGAAGCGCGCCCCCGACCGATCGGCGACCTTCATCTGCGCCTTGAAGGAACGTCCACCGTAGGCGCGCTCGGTGCGCATCCCGTCCTCGCGCAGCTCGGTCGCGAGCAGCGTGACCTCGCTCGCGTCGTCCATGGCGTCGACCACGAACACGTCGGCGGTCGGCGGCTCCGCGACCGCGACGCCCTCCGCCTCGCAGGCGATGAGCAGCCGCTCGATGCCGATCCCGAACCCGATGCCGGGCGTGGGCTTGCCGCCCATCTGCTCGACCAGCTTGTCGTAGCGGCCGCCGCCACCGATCGCGTCCTGCGCCGAGTCGAGCGCCTGGCTGGCGAACTCGAAGGTGGTGCTCGTGTAGTAGTCGAGCCCGCGCACCAGCCGCGGGTTGATCTCGTGCGCGATGCCCAGACGGTCGAGGCCGCGCTGCACGGCCTCGAAGTGCTCACGCGCGTGGTCACCGAGCGAACCCCTGATCTGGGGCGCGTGCTCGACGACGTCCTGCCAGTCGGGATCCTTGGTGTCGAGGACCCGGATCGGGTTGGCCTCGACCCGCTCGCGGAACGTCTCGCCGAGACCGGCGCCCCGGTCGAGCAGGTAGTCGCGCAGGACCCTGACGTACGCGAGGCGGTCGGCCTCGTCGCCCATGGAGTTGATGCTGAGCGTGAACTCGCGCAGGCCCAGCGCCCGGTAGAACCCGTGCGCGAGCGCGATCACCTCGACGTCGAGCTGCGGATCGTCGACCCCGAGCACCTCGGCGCCGACCTGGAAGTGCTGGCGGAAGCGGCCCTTCTGCGGACGTTCGTAGCGGAAGTGCGGCGCGACGTACCAGACCGTCCACGGCACGACCGGGCTGTGCTGCGCGAACGCGCGCGCGACGCCGGCGGTCCCCTCCGGGCGCAGCGCGATCCGGCGCCCACCCTTGTCCTCGAAGTCGTACATCTCCTTGCGGACGACGTCGGTCGACTCCCCCACCCGTTGGAACACCTCGAGGTGCTCGAAGATCGGGGTGACCACGAGGTCGAAGCCGTACCGCCCGGCGCGCTCGGCGAACGCAGCCACGAGCGCGGTCCAGCGCGACGACTCGGGCGGGAGGACGTCGGCGGTGCCGACGGGGGCGCGGAAGCGCGACAGGTCGTCGGGTCCGCCGGGAGCCATCGGGGCATCGTACCGGCGCGCCTCCGGGAGCTCTTCGCTAGTTGGTGCCCGCCTTGGCGGCGCCGGGGAGCACGCGGTACGCGGCGTAGACGCTGTCGACCCGCTTGATCGCCCAGAGGATCGACTCGAGGTGGTTGGGGTCGGCGAGCTCGAAGTCGAAGCGGAACTTCGCCACCCGGTCGGTCGACGTCTGCGAGGTGCACGAGAGGATGTTCACGTGGTGCTCGGCGAGCACCTGCGCGACGTCGCGCAGGAGGCGGGAGCGGTCGAGCGCCTCGACCTCGACCGAGACCACGAACGTGGCCGGTTGGTCGTGGTCCCACTCGACCTCGATGACGCGTTCGGCGTGGTTGACCAGACCGGCGGCGTTGGCGCAGTCGGTGCGGTGCACCGAGACGCCTCGGCCCCGCGTGACGAAGCCCATGATCTCGTCGCCGGGCACCGGGGTGCAGCAGCGCGACAGCCGCACCATGACGTCGTCGAGGCCTTCGACGTGCACGCCGGTGGCCCGCCGCTCCGACCGCCGGGCGCGCTCGGGGGGCCGGGTGGCGGTGACGGGCAGCTGCTCCTCGCCGCTGCGCAGCTCCTTCTGCAGCCGCTGCACCACCGCCTTGGCCGACACGTGGCTCTCGCCGATCGCCGCGTGCAGGGCCTCGACGTCGGCGTAGTGCATCGCCACCGCCACGTCGTTGAGCGACGACGACTGCGCGAGCTTCTGCACCGGCAGGTTCTCCTTGCGCAGCGCCTTGGCCAGCTCCTCGCGGCCGGAGTCGATGGCATCGACCCGGCGTTCACGCGAGAACCACTGGCGGATCTTCGTGCGCGCCTTCGGCGTGTGCACGAACTGCAGCCAGTCGCGCGACGGCCCCGCGCCCTCGACCTTGCTGGTGAAGATCTCGACGGTGTCACCCGACGCCAGACCGGAGTCGAGCGGCACCAGGCGACCGTTGACGCGCGCGCCGATGCAGCGGTGGCCGACGTCGGTGTGGATGGCGTAGGCGAAGTCGACGGGCGTGGCACCGGCCGCGAGCGTGATGACCTTGCCCTTCGGGGTGAAGACGAAGACCTCGTCGTACTCGAGGTCGACCTTCAACGCCTCCATGAACTCGCCGGGGTCGGAGGTCTCCTGCTGCCAGTCGACCATCCGCTGGAGCCACAGGAGGTCTTCGGCCGGCTCGCGCTCCTTGTAGCCCCAGTGCGCGGCGACGCCGAACTCGGCCCGGCGGTGCATCTCCTGCGTGCGGATCTGCACCTCCACCGCCTTGCCCGACGGCCCCACGACCGTCGTGTGCAGCGACTGGTAGAGGTTGAACTTGGGCATCGCGATGTAGTCCTTGAACCGGCCCTGCACCGGCTTCCACATCGCGTGGATCGACCCCAGCGCGGCGTAGCAGTCCTTGACCGACTCCACGACCACGCGCACCCCCACGAGGTCCTGCACGTCGTCGAACTGCTTGCCCCGGGTGATCATCTTCTCGTAGATCGACCAGTAGTGCTTCGGCCGGCCCTTCACGTCGGCCTCGATCTTCAGCTCGTCGAGGCGGGCCCGCAGCTCGGTGAGGACGGTCTCGAGGAACTGCTCGCGCTCGGGCGCCTGGGTGGCGACCATCTGCTCGATCTCCGCGTAGCGCAGCGGGAACAGCACCGCGAACGAGGTGTCCTCGAGCTGCCACTTCATGTCGGCGATGCCGAGGCGGTGCGCGAGCGGCGCGTAGATGTCGAGCGTCTCCTGCGCGATGCGACGCTGCTTGAACTCGGGCAGCGACGCGATCGTGCGCATGTTGTGGAGGCGGTCGGCGAGCTTGATGAGCAGGACCCGGATGTCCTTGGCCATCGCCACCAGCATCTTGCGGAGGGTGGCGGCCTGCTGCGCCTCCTTGGAGTCGAACTGGAGGCGGTCGAGCTTGGTGACGCCGTCGACGATGTGGGCGACCTCGGCGCCGAGCTCGCGCTCGATGTCGGTCGCGGTGACGGTGGTGTCCTCGACCGCGTCGTGGAGCAGCGCGGCGGCGACGGTGACGTCGTCGAGACCGAGGTCGGCGAGCACGAGGGCCACACCGACCGGGTGGGTGATGTAGGGCTCGCCCGAGCGGCGCACCTGCTCGCGGTGCGCGTTGCGCGCCATCTCGTAGGCGTGCTCGATCATCGTCGTGTCGCCCCGGCGGTGCCGCTCGAGGTACGCGTTGACCAGCGGACCGAGCTCGGCGTCGACGGTGTGGGGGCGCCGCCACGGCAGCACGGAGCGGCGGTCGGTGCGAACCTCGACGCGCGGCTCCGTGGTGCTCATCAGTGCAACAACTCTACCGGCCGCCCCGGTGTTCCCCGGCGACGCTCCGTCCCGCGGCCCGGGTCAGCGGCGCTTCTTGCCCCGCTGCTGGCGGCCGCGTGGGTTGGCCGCGCCCCGCGACGGGGGCGCGCCCGACGACACGTTCCGGGACGATGCGGATGCGGATGCGGGCGCGGACGGGCGCGCGGGAGCCGGCGCGGGTGTGGGCGCGGCAGCGGGCGCGGGTGCGGGCACGTCGTCGCCGGGGTCGAGGTCCTCGCCGTCCACCGGGACGTCGGCCGGCTCGCCGGCGACCACCGGCGGCACCGGGACCACGACCGCGGCCTTGGCCAGGTCGGCGGCGGCCCGCTCGCGCAGGGAGCGGTAGCGAGGCTGGCGCTCCTTGAGGTACGCGAGGATCGGCGTGGCCACGAAGATCGACGAGTAGGCACCGGTGAGCAGGCCGACGAACAGCGCCAGCGCGAAGTCCTTCAGCGCCAGACCACCGAACGCGTAGGTGCCGACGAACAGCAGCGACGCCACCGGGAGCAGCGCGACGATCGACGTGTTGATCGAGCGCATCAGCACCTGGTTGAGCGACCGGTTGACCATCGACGAATAGGTGTCGCCGCGCACGGTGCCGAGGCGCGCGGTGTTGTCCCTCACCTTGTCGAACACGACCACGGTGTCGTACAGGGAGAATCCGAGGATGGTGAGGAAAGCCACCACCGTCGCCGGTGTCACCTCGAAGCCGGTCACCGCGTACACGCCGACGGTGATGATGATGTCGTGGACCACCGCAATGATGGCGGCGAGCGCCATGCGCCACTCGAAGCGCACCGTGAGGTAGCCGGCGATCACGAAGAAGAAGACGATGAGCGCACTGAGCGCCTTGCTGCTCACCTTGTCGCCCCAGGTGGGGCCGACGTTGCTGACGCTCACCTGCTGATCGGCGATCCCTCCGTACTTCGCCAGCGCCGCGGTGACCTTGTTCTGCGCGACCTTGCTCAAATCCTCGGACTGGACCCGCACCGAGTTGCCGCCGACGATCAGCACCTTGGCGTCGCCGAGGCCGAGCGACGCGATGGCGTCGCGCACGTCACCGGCCGACGCCGAGCTCTTGGCCACGGTGAACTGCCACTGGGTGCCGCCCTCGAAGTCGATGCCGAGGTTGAGGCCCTTGATCGTGAACGCGAACAGCGAGATGAGGATCAACGTCCCCGACAGCAGCGCCCAGCGCCACGAGCGCTCGATGAACTGGAAGTGCGTGCGTTCGTGGTAGAGGTCGGCGAGCGTGTGGCGGCGGTGCTCGGTCTCGACCGGCGTCTGCGGCAAGGTGGCGGTCACGACGACACCCCCGCCTTCTCCCGCTCCGGCGCGTTCACCTCGTGGTGCACGTCGAGACCGGCTTCCATCCCGATCCCCTTCATCTTCACCAGGCGCGGCCGACGGGCCATGAGCGACACGAGGGGGTGCATGAAGAAGTAGGCCACGAACAGGTCGAGGATCGTGGAGATGGCGAGGAAGAGCGCGAAGCCGCGCACCGATCCGATCGCCAGCACGTAGAGCACGATGGCGCCGATCAGCGACACCAGGTCGGCGGCGACGATGGTGCGGAAGGCCCGGGTGAACGACCGGTCGACGCACGAGCGCACGGTCGCACCGGCGCGCACCTCGTCCTTCATGCGTTCGAAGTAGACGATGTAGGAGTCGACGGTGATGCCGACCGACACGATGATGCCGGTGACGCCGGAGAGGCTGAGCACGATCGTGACCCCGAACAGGTCGGGCAGTATCCACGCCACCAACGCGTAGAGCGCCATCCCGCTCAACAAGAGACCGGAGATCACCACCAGGCCGAGCAGCCGGTAGAAGACGAGCATGTAGATCGCGACCAGCGCGAGGCCGATGATGCCGGCGAGGATGCCCGCGTGCAGCTGGTCGCTGCCGAGCGTGGGCGACACGTTCTCGACGTTGACCTGCTTGAGCGTGACCGGCAGCGCGCCGAAGCGGATCAGCTTGGCGAGGTCGTCGGCTCCGCCCTGGGAGAAGTTGCCGGAGATCACCGCGGTGCCGCCGAACGACGTGAAGCTGGCGTCGTTCGGCTGGATGGTGGGCGCCGACTGCACGAGACCGTCGAGGACGATGGCCACCTGCTTGTGGAACTGCTGCTGCGCGAGCGCGTCCCACTTGCTGCTCCCGGAACCGGTGAGGTCCATCTTCACCGTCCAGCCCTGACCGGGGACGAACTCGGCCTTGGCGGTGTCGACGGTGCCCTTGCCGGTGAGGGCGGCCTTCCCGAGGTAGTAGCGGTTGGCGGTCTTGCCCCCCGGCTTGTCGGGCAGCACCACGCAGGCGTCGCGCGTGTCGGCGCCGCGCGTCGTCGTCGGGAAGCTCGTGAGCGTCTGGACCACGTCGTTGTTGCACGACGCGATCGCCGCCCGGGCTTCGGCTTCGCTCGGCGGGGTCGTCGGGGTGGCGCCCGGCGTCGTCGTGGTGGTGGTCGTGGCGTCCTTCGCCTGCTGCGCTTCCGACGGCAACGTGCTGAGCACGGGCCGGAACCGCAGCTCGGCGGTCTTGCCGACCAGCGCGATCGCCTTGTCGCGGTCCTTCACCCCCGGGAGGTCGATCACGATGTCGCTCCCCTGGCGCGTGATCTCGGGTTCGAGGGTGCCGAACGTGTCGACGCGGTTGCGGATGATGTCGATGGCGACGTCGAGCGTGTCGTTCTTGAACTTGCCGACTGGCGAGAGCACGACCGACGTGCCGCCCTGGAGGTCGAGGCCGAGGACCGGCGACTTGTCGGACTGGATCGTGTACACGAAGGTGCCGACCACGAGGACGAAGGTGATCACCAGGAACCAGATGTTGCGCCGGACGCTCATTCGTCGACCTGGTCGGCGTCGGAGGAGTCGTCGTGGGGTGCCGGCACGGCGGGGGTCCCGACCGGGGAAGCCAGCTGGGCGATCGCGTTGCGCGCCACGGTGATCACCACGCCCTTCGCGACCTCGAGCTCGACCTTCTCGTCGTCGAGCTCGCGGATGGTCCCGAGGATGCCGCCGATGGTGATGATCTCGTCACCGACCTGGAGCGCCGCGAGCACGGCGCGGTGCGCGTTGGCGCGCCGTCGCTGCGGGAGCACGATCAGCAGGAAGAACGCCAGCGCGATGACGGCGAAGTAGACGAAGATGACCATGGGTGTGCGAGCGAATCCTGACGTGTCGCAGGGCGTGCGAGAGGGGCACGGACCGGACGCGGATGCTAGCGGCCGGGCACTGCCTGTCGCCGTCGCTCCTTGTCCCCGTCGCTCGCGTCCGCTCGCTCCGTCCGGGCGAGCGAGCACGGGTAAGCCCGCACTCGCTCGGGCGTGGGGACTCGGTTCAGTCGTCGGCGGTGAAGAGGCTGGGCAGCACGTGGGGGGCGGGCAGGTGCAGGTGCGCGTACGCGCCCGGGGTGGCGACGCGCCCCCGGGGGGTGCGCTGCAGCAGCCCGGCCTTGAGGAGGAACGGCTCGTACACCTCCTCCACCGACTCGGGCTCCTCCGCCACCGCCACCGCCAGCGTGTGGAGCCCGACCGGCTGGCCGCCGAAGGTCTCGCACAGCGCGGCCAGGATGGCCCGGTCGACCTTGTCGAGGCCGAGCTCGTCGACCTCGAACAGCTCGAGCGCGGCCCGGGCGGTGTCGGTGGTGACCGCGCCGTCGGCCCGCACCTCGGCGTAGTCGCGCACCCGCTTGAGCAGCCGGTTGGCGATGCGGGGTGTGCCTCGCGCCCGGCGGGCGATCTCCTCCGCACCACCCCGTTCGAGCGGCACGCCGAGGATCTGCGCGGCGCGCTCGATGATGGCGACGAGGTCGTCGTCGTCGTAGTAGTCGAGGCGGGCGACGAAGCCGAACCGGTCGCGCAACGGGCCGGTGATGAGCCCGGTGCGGGTGGTGGCGCCGATGAGCGTGAAGCGCGGGAGGTCGAGCCGGATCGAGCGCGCCGCCGGGCCCTTGCCGATCACGATGTCGAGCTGGAAGTCCTCCATCGCCGGGTAGAGCACCTCCTCGACCGGGCGCGGGAGGCGGTGGATCTCGTCGATGAAGAGCACGTCACCGTCGTCGAGGTTGGTGAGGATGGCGGCGAGGTCGCCGGCGCGCTCGAGCGCGGGACCGCTCGTGATGCGCAGGCTGACCTCCATCTCGGCGGCGACGATCCCCGAGAGCGTGGTCTTCCCCAACCCCGGCGGTCCCGCGAACAGGAGGTGATCGGCGGCCTGGCCGCGACCGCGCGCCGCCGCGAGGAGGATCTCGAGGTGCTCCTTCAGCCGCGGCTGACCCACGAACTCGTCGAGGTGACGGGGGCGGAGGCTGACCTCCTCGGCTTCCTCGACCGGATCGGTCGACGGCTGCAGCAGCTCGTCTCTCATGACCGACTCCTACGCATGGGTCACCGCGAGGAGCTTCAGCGCCTCCCGAAGGAGGTCTTCCACCGAGCCCTCCTCGGGGAGTTGGGTGACGACGTCGCGCACCTCGTCGGGCGCGTAGCCGAGGCCCGAGAGCGCGGCGCGCACCTCGGCGCGGGGCGCGGGCGCCCCGCCGGCGTCGGTGAGGTCGACGTCGGGCATCGCGAGGCGGGCCTTGAGCTCCACGAGGAGCCGCTGGGCGGTGCGCTTGCCGACGCCGGGGACCATCGTGAGCGCGGCGAGGTCGTCCTCGAGCAGCGCGCGGCGCAACGCGGCGGGCGAGTGCACCGACAGCATCGCCAGCGCGAGCTTGGGCCCGACCCCGGTGGTGGCGATCAAGGCCTCGAACGTGTCGCGCTCGTCGCGGGTGGGGAACCCGTAGAGCACCATCGCGTCTTCGCGCACGTGCAGGTGCGTGAAGAGGAAGGTGTTGTCGCCCGGGTGCAGGGCCGGCAGCGCGCTCGCGGGGACGAACGCGCGGTACCCCACTCCCCCGACCTCGACCAGCACCTCGCCGGTGGCGGTGCGCTCGATCACCGTGCCCCGCACCGAACCGATCACGGCGCAGCTCGCTTCAGAGAGGAGTCTCTCGCGAGCGCGGCCGCGATGGCGTCGTCGAGGCGCGACGAGCGCCCACCACCGACCGCACCCTGCGCCGCGAGCGGTGCCCGCCACCAGTGGCACAGTGCGAGGGCGAGCGCGTCGGCGGCGTCGGGAGGGTCGGGGAGCTCGGCCAGCTGCAGCAGCCGCATCACCATCTGTTGCACCTCGAACTTGCCCGCGCCGCCGTCGCCGGCGACCGCGAGCTTCACCTCGTTGGGGCTGTAGTGCACCACGGGGATGCCGGCCCGTCCGGCGAGGGCGAGCGCGAGCCCACTGGCCTGGCCCACCGACATCGCGGTGCGCGTGTTCACCTGGAAGAGCACGCGCTCGACGGCCAACGCCGACGGGCGGTACTCGTCGATGAGCGAGTCGAGCTCGTGCAGGAGCGTGGCCAGCCGGTCGGGCAGCTCCTCGTGCGGGGGCGTGCGGATCACGCCGTAGGCGACGGCGCAGTGGCGCGCGCCGTCACGACGCACCACGCCGTACCCGCAGCGCGAAACCCCCGGGTCGATGCCCAGGACGACCCCCTCTGGACCGAACACGAGTTCGATCCTACGGGGCTCACTCGTCGTCGTGGCGGATGCTGCGGCCCTTGGCGTGGCGCTTCTTGCGACGCTTGAAGATCCTGCGGATCGCGATCACGACGACGAGCCCCGCGATGATCGGGACGATCCGCTTCCCCACCGAGCCGCCGGCCGCGTCCATGAGGTCGATCGGCTCGGCCTCCTTCGAGTCGATCGTGCGCGGCCCGGCGGACTCGCGAGCGCCGGGGTCGGTCGGCGCCTCGTCGGCGGCGACGGTGGCGTCGCCGCTCAGCACGTCCTGCTTGAGGTTGTCGGCGAACTGGCCCAGGAGCTTGCTCGACACGTCGGCCATCACGCCGCGGCCGAACTGCGCCACCTTCCCGGTGATGTTGAGGTCGGTGTCGATGTTGACCGTCGTGCCGGCACCCTCGGCGACGAGGGTGGCGGTGACGGTCGCCGACGCGTTGCCCTGCCCGCGCGTGTCACGCCCCTCCGCCTGCAGCACGACCTTGTGGTTGGCCTCGTCGGCCTCCTCGATCTTCGCCACGCCCTTGTACTGCGCGGTGATCGGGCCGACCTTGATCTTGACGGTCCCGCGGTACTCGTCGCCCTCCACCTCGGTGAGCTGCGCGCCGGGGAGGCACGGCGCGATGCGCTCGAGGTCGAGCAGCACCTTCCAGGCTTCGTCGACGGGCACGTCCACCCGGAAGCTGTCTTCGATCTTCACTGGTCCTCCTGCTGCAGTCGTTCGAGGTCTTCGAGGGTGTCGACGTCGACGGCGCTGCCGGTGCCCGTGCAGTCGATCCGGACCGCACGATCCCGGGCGAGCGCCCGGGCGCCCACGTCGCCGCGGAGCTCCAACGCCTCGCGCCAGAGGCTACGCGCCAACTTGACGGGATTGCCCGGTTGCCCGTCGTACGTCGGAACCACGAGCTCGCCCGCGGTCGCCGCCACCCGCGCGTACGCGTCCGCGCCGACGAGCGGCTGATCGGCGAGGCCGACGCACACCGCGTCGACCGCGGCCCGAGGGGTGAGCGTGGCGAGCGCCGTCCGCAAGCTCGACGCGATCCCTTCCTCCCACTGCGGGTTCTCCACGACCTCGACGGTGCCCGCCCCCACGAACATCTCGGAGTTCTCCCCCACATGCGTACGCGAACCCCGAGATGCTCCGGGTGGGAGGGCGAGCGCGGCGGCGACGGCGTCGCGGACGTCGGCGCCTCGGTAGCCGACGACGACCACCACCGGCGCGAGCCCCGAGGCGAGCACGGCATCGAGGGCCCAGGCCACGAGCGGCCGGCCGTGCCACGCGAGCAGCGGCTTGGACGCGTCGCCGCCGAGCCGCGACCCGCGGCCGGCAGCGAGCACCGCGGCAGCGACGGTCAACCGGCGCGGTCCGGGCCGGCGCGCTCGGGCGTGATGCGCACGATCACCCGCTGGTCGCGCACCATCGCGGCGCGGTAGTCGTCCCAGTCGGGGTG
>DASUAS010000115.1:0-2767 GCA_035763625.1 Acidimicrobiia bacterium | reverse complement strand
ATCGAGCGCTTGTTGCGGTGGAGGTTCGCACCATCGGCCCCCAACGACGAGAACGGACCCCCGCCTTCGCGTCGTTGCAGCGCGATCACGTCGGCGCCGAGGTCGGCGAGCTGGCGCACGCACGTCGGGCCGGCGCGCGCCTGCGTCAGGTCGACGACCCGGATCCCGGCGAGCGGTCCCTCGACTGCGCCTCGCCCGGGTGGCGCGTACGTCACGACGGCCCGGAGGTCACGACGACGCGGACGTCTCCGCGGCGCTCGCCAACGCACGGGCCGTGGCCGGGAAGAACCGCTTCAAGACCTGGTGCACCACGAAGCCACCGATCGGGTTGGCCCCGTCGAAGTCGGACGTCCAGCGGATCCGGGTGCCGCCACCCACCGATTCGAGCGTGACCTCGGCGTGGTAGTCGCGCACCGGGAGCCCCTCGCGCACCTCGTAGGCGAGTCGACGCGGGACCTCGAACGCGACGACCTCCTCGGTGTGCACGCGCCGGCCCCGGCGGAAGCGCCGCAGTGCGCCGACGCCATCGGGCGCAGGCACGCCCTCACGCTCGCGCGTGGTCTCGTCCCACTGCCCCCACTGCGACCACGTGGTGATGTCGGCGACGAGCGTCCACACCGCCCCGATCGGTGCCGCCGCCACTGTCGTCGTCTCGACGTGGTACCGGCTCACATCGACAGTGACGCGAGGCCGGCGATCATCACCACGAAGCCGAGCACCATGAAGCCGAAGGTGCGACCGATCGGCGCCTGTGCGAGCTCGCGCTTCTGCGCCGGCTTGGCCGGCGAGCGCACCGGGCTGCCGGGCCGTCCGCGCTCCACCGTGCGCGCCGAGATGCGGTCGGCATCGTGATGACGGCGCACGAGCGCGTAGAGGTTGCCGAAGAACAGCGCCGCGCCCATGGCGGCGATCAGCTCGCGGAGGACCTCGTCGTAGAAGCTGCCGAAGACGACGTGCACGGCGTCATCGTACGGCGCGGGGCCTCTCCTCCGTCGCTCGCGTCCGCTGACTCCATCCCCGCGGACGAGACAGGCGATCTACAGGCCGGGCTTCCAGACCATGAGGAAGATGATGACCACCAGGATCACGTCGAGGATCGCGCCCACCGTCCCCATCCGCTGACCGACGGTCTGCATCTCGGCGACCTGGGGTGGCGGTCCGCCGGCTGGGGGCGGCCCCACGAGCATCTCCTCCATCAGCGTGCGCAGGCGCTTGGCGCCAGGGAACATGACCCCGTGCGAGAGCCCGATGGCGATGACGTAGAGGACGACCGACAGCCAGACCCAGGTCTGCGAGAACTCGAACACGGCGTGTCCACCGACCTTCGCCTGCGGGAGCACCACGAACCCGAGCACGAAGACGGCGTAGATCAGGTACTCACCGATCTGTGACACCTTCATGTTGGCGTTGTGGATGGCCAGCGCCTCGGAGACGTTCCCGGTTTGCAGCCGCGCTTTGATCTGCTGCGCATAGAGGCCGTTGAGCGCCACCGCGCCGAACCCCAGCACAGCACAGACGATGTGCAGGGCGAGGGAGAACTTGTAGAAGCCGCTCAAGTACGCGCCCAGCACCATGGCCAACCTCCCGGGTCGAGAACCGGGGCATCGTATGCGCCCGGCCGCTGGTGCGCACGGATGTGCTACAACGCGCACCGTGCGCGTGCTGGTCGCGAACTGCTCGGTGGAGTACCAGGGGCGACTGGGTGCACGGCTGCCGGCAGCGGCGCGGCTGATCATGTTGAAGGCGGACGGCTCGATTGCGATCCACGCCGACGCCAAGGCGTACAAGCCGCTCAACTGGATGAGCCCACCGTGCACCGTGCGCGAGGGTGACGGCCGCCTGGTCGCGACCAACCCGGCGGGCGAGTCGATCACCGTCGAGCTGCACGAGGTGCTCCACGACTACACGGTCGACCTCGGCGACGACCCCGGCCTGGCCAAGGATGGCGTCGAGGCCGAGCTGCAGGAGCTCCTCGCCAAGCGGGTGGCGGCCCTCCGTGAGGACCTTCGCCTGGTCCGGCGCGAGTACCCGACCGACATCGGACCCGTCGACCTGCTCTGCCGCGACGGCGAGGACCGCGCGATCGTCGTCGAGGTGAAGCGGATCGGCGAGATCGCCGGCGTGGAGCAGCTGCTGCGCTACCAGGAGCGCCTCGATCTCGACCCCGGCCTGGCGCCGACCGTCGGCATGTTCGTGGCCACGCGCATCAAGCCCCAGGCCAAGGTGTTCGCGGCCAGCCGTGGCGTCCACTGCGTGGAGATCGATCTCGAGGAGCTGCGCGCCGGCGCGCCGCTCGACCTGCGGTTGTTCTGAGGCGACGACAGTCGTGCGACGGACCGCGCAACGCACCAGCACCACCGTGGTCGCGGTGGTCGGCGACGGCGCGGCCGACTGCGTGCGACGACTGGGCGTTGCCGTCAACGTCGTGCCGGTGTCGGTCGATGCCGACGACCCACCGCTCGACCGCGCCGTCGCCACCTGGGCCGAGGCGACACGCGCGCACTCGCCCTACCTCGTCCACGACGCCGACCCACTGGCCGCGGTCGCGGATGCCTGGGTGCGCCACTACGACGAGCAGGGCCCGATCGGCGAGCTCGAGGTGGCGGTGGCAGAGACCCTCGCCCGCTGGCGGGTCGGCTCGATCGAGCTCCCCGACTACTACCTCGTGCTCGACGCCGAGGCCTGGGCACCGACGCGCCGCCCCTGGTACCTCGGGGTGCTGCACCGCGCCGCGCCCGCGCGCGTCGTGCCGGTGCCCGACCCGGAT
>DASUAS010000114.1:0-12132 GCA_035763625.1 Acidimicrobiia bacterium | reverse complement strand
CGGAGGCCTGTTCGCGGTGGCCGGCATCGACGACTCGTCGACCGGTTCCACGCTGCAGCCCTTCGGTTGGGTGCTCATCGTCGTCGCCTACCTGGCGCTGGCGATGGTGCAGACCTACTTCCTCGCCGGGCTCGTCGCCGGCGCCGACCAGCGCCTCCGCGGCCAGAACAGCACGGTGCGCAGCGCACTCGACATCGCCAACTCGCGGCTGCACCGGCTGCTGCCGTGGGCGGTCGTGACCGCCACCGTCACCATGATCCTGCAGGCGATCGAGGAGCGGTTCGGCGTCATCGGCACGATCGTGGCCCGGCTCGTCGGGCTGGCGTGGAACCTGGTGACGTTCCTCGTCGTGCCGATCCTCGTGCTCGAGGACCTCGGCGTCGGCGACGCGCTGAGGCGCTCGAAGGACCTGTTCAAGAAGACGTGGGGCGAGAACGTGATCGGTCAGTTCGGCCTCGGCGCCGTCGGCTTCCTGCTGATGATCCCGGGCCTGATCCTCATCGGCATCGGTGTGGCCATCGGCACCGCCGGCATCATCATCTTCGGTGCGGTCGGCGTCATCTGGCTGCTGGTGTCCGCGGTCGTGGTCTCGGCGCTGAGCGGCATCTACCGCACCGCGCTCTACCACTACGCGGCGCACGGCGAGGTCCCCGGCGAATTCTCGGGCATCGACTTCGGCGCCGCGTTCCGCCGGCGCGAGCGCGGCAACCGCGGCGGCATGTTCGGGAGCCCGTCCAACAACTAGGCGCGTCAACGCGTCGCGACCTGTTCGGATGCCGCCGGGGACGGCCCCTAAGGTTGAGTCGTGATCGAGATCGACACGTTGCCGCAGCTGCGTGACCCGGCGCTGGTCGTCGCGCTGACCGGCTGGGTCGACGCCGGGAACGCGGGCAGCGGCAGCGTCGCGTTCCTGCACGAGCAGCTCGACGCCGCCCGCACGTTCGGCCGCATCGATCTCGGCGACCTCATGGACCTCCAGCAGACGCGCCCGACCGTCCACCTGGTCGACGGTGTGTCGCGTGAGATCGACTGGCCCGAGATCACCTTGAGCGCGGGGCGGCTGGGCCGCGACGTCGTGCTGTGCAGCGGGCCCGAGCCGTCGTTGCGGTGGCGGGCGGTGCTCGGCGAGCTCGTCGACGTGGCCCGGCAGCTCGGCATCGCCGAGGTCTACACCGTGGGTGGCATCCCGGCGATGGCCTCCCACCGCCGCCCCGTCAGCGTGCTCGCCACCGGTACCGACGAGACGGTCCTCGAGCGTGCCGGCGCGTGGCGGCAGGACTACACCGGACCCACCGGCGCGCAGAGCGCCCTGCAGGTGATGTTGGGCGACGCCGGCATCCCCACGCTCGCGCTCTGGGCGCAGGTGCCGCACTACCTGTCGGGCGGAGCGTCGCCGCCGGCCATCCGTGCCGTGCTCGAGCGGCTGACCGACCTCGCCGGGCTCGCGGTCGACCTCGACGGGCTCGACGACCAGGCCTCCACCTACGAGCGCCGGGTCGAGGAGGGCCTGACCGACCGGCCCGACGTCGTCGAGGTCATCGATGCGATCGAGGCCGGTGAGGACGAGGTCGACGAGTCGGAGCTGCCGAGCGGCGACGAGCTCGCCTCGGAGATCGAGCGCTTCCTGCGCGACCAGTCGTGACGAGCGAGGAGACGGGGATGAGCGTCGTCAAGATCAACGCGATCACGGTCCCGAAGGAGCGCGCCGGCGAGCTCGTGGCGCGCTTCGCGGCGCGGGCGGGCGAGGTGTCCAAGTCGCCGGGCTTCGAGGCGTTCGAGCTGCTCCAGCCCACCGACGACCGCGACACGTTCCTCGTGTACACGCGCTGGGCATCCGAGGACGACTTCCAGCACTGGATGAGCGGCGCCGCCTTCCAGCACGGCCACCAGGCCCACAACACCCAGGGACCGGTCAGCACCCACAGCGACCTCTGGCAGTTCGACGTCGTGCAGCACGAGGAAGCGCCCAGCTCCTAGCTTCACCTCCAGTGTCGACGCTCTTCCACTTCCACCAGATCTGGGGCTACGTCGCGATCGTGGCCAACGCGATCGCGGGTCTGATCGCGCTCGCCGCGTGGCGCTGGAAGGCGCTGCGGGGCAAGTACGTCTGGATCGTCACGATCACGGCCGAGGCCGCGCTCATGCTCCAGGTGCTCGTGGGCACGATCCTCGTCGCGAGCAAGGACTACGTCGCGCCCCGCTTCCACATGTTCTACGGGTTCGTCGCCTTCCTCACCGTCGGCATCGCGTACCAGTACCGTCGTCAGATGCGCGGCCGCCGCGAGATGTTCTATGGACTCGTGGGCCTGTTCCTGATGGGGCTCGGCATCCGCGCCGTGCTGCAGGCGGGCTGACACCGTGACGGAGTCGGTGCGCCGCCGCGTGCTGCTCCTCTTCGGAGGACGTTCCGCTGAGCACGACGTCTCCCGCGTCACCGCGGTCGCGGTGGCGCGCGCGCTCGACCCCGATCGCTACGAGGTCGTGCCGGTGGCGATCACGACCGAGGGCCGCTGGCTGCTCGCCGACTCCGCGCAGCGCGCCATCGCGGGCGGGCCGGCGGCACTGCCCCGAGCGTTCGACGTCGACGGTGAGCTCGCGCCCGCGGTCGGTGCGCTCGACGTCGATGTGGTGTTCCCGCTGCTCCACGGCCCCTACGGCGAGGACGGCACCGTGCAGGGGCTGCTCGAGCTGGCCGACCTGCCCTACGTCGGTTCGGGTGTCGTCGGCTCGGCGGTGGCGATGGACAAGGTGATGATGAAGCGGGCGTTCGCGGCCGCGGGCCTGCCCTACGCCCGCACGGTGGACTTCCGCGCCGGCCACGACCGTGCCGGGCTCGTCGGCCAGGTCGAGGACGAGCTCGGCTACCCGTGCTTCGTGAAGCCGGCCAACCTCGGGTCCTCGGTCGGCGTGTCGAAGGCGCGCGACCGCGCCGAGCTCGACGCGGCCTGCGACCTCGCGCTCACCTACGACGAGTGGATCGTGGTGGAGGAGGCGATCGAGGGACGCGAGATCGAGCTCGCGGTGCTCGGCGACGACCCGCCGACGGTGTCGGTCGCGGGCGAGATCGTCCCCGGCGACGACTTCTACTCCTACGCCGACAAGTACGAGGCCGACGACGCCGAGTTGCTCGTACCCGCGCCGCTCACCGACGAACAGCTGGCGGAGGCGCAGCTGCTCGCGTGCCGGGCGTTCGAAGCGTGCCGCTGCGAGGCGATGGCGCGCGTGGACCTGTTCCTCCAGGAAGGCGGCCGGCGCGCCGACGGCGCGTTCCTGGTGAACGAGGTCAACACCATCCCCGGGTTCACCCCGATCTCGATGTACCCGCGCCTCTGGGAGGCGACCGGCGTGCCCTACCCCGAGCTGCTCGACCGCCTCATCGACCTCGCCCTCGCCCGCCACGCCCGCCGCGCCGCCCGGGCCGGCAGGCAGCGCTGAGCACTCCCCGTCGCTGGCTGCTACAGGTTGACGATGGGGCAGGTGAAGGTGCGGGTGATGCCGTCGACCTTCTGGATGGCCGACACCACGAGCTGGCCGAGCTCGTCGAGGGTGTCGGCCTCGGTCTTGACGATGACGTCGTAGGGCCCGGCCACGTTGTCGGCTGCCACCACGCCGGAGATGTCACGCGCTGCCTTGGCGACCTTCTCGGCCCGTCCGACCTCGGTCTGGATCAGCACGTACGCGGTGACGCTCATCGGCGAACCCCCATGATCGGACTGCATCGTGTCAGAGGGACGAGCGTAACGCCGTCAGCCGGAGCTCGTCTCGGCCCGGCGACGCTTCGGCGTACCTCGACACTCAGATGTGAGGGCTCAGGCACGCCAGAGGGCAGGGGCGTCAGCCCAGGCGAGCCTCGAGCGCGTCGAGCTGCTCGAGCAGCCCGCGCGGCATGCGGTCGCCGAAGCGCTCGAAGTACTCGCGGATGCCCGGGAGCTCGGCGCGCCAGTCGGCGGTGTCGACCGCGAGCGCGGCGGCCACGTCGTCGGTGCTCAGGTCGAGGCCGTCGAGCTTCAGGTCCTGCGGTCGCGGCACCACGCCGATGGGGGTGTCCTCACCCGACGCGTCGCCGTCGACGCGTTCGCAGATCCATTCGAGCACGCGCGAGTTCTCGCCGAAGCCGGGCCAGAGGAACTTGCCGTCGGCGTCCTTGCGGAACCAGTTGACGCCGTAGATCGCGGGAAGCGACGCCTCGTCGGTGCGCGCGGCCATGCTCAGCCAATGGGCGAAGTAGTCGCCCATGTTGTACCCGCAGAACGGCAGCATCGCGAACGGGTCGCGGCGCAGCTCGCCGAGTCCGCCGGTCGCCGCGGCCGTCTTCTCCGACCCCATGGTGGCGGCCACGAGCACGCCGTGCTCCCACGAGCGCGACTCGAACACCAGCGGCACGGTGGTGGCGCGGCGACCGCCGAAGAGGAACGCCGAGATGGGCACGCCCTTCGGGTCTTCCCACTCCGGGGCGATCGACGGGCACTGCGACGCGGGCACGCAGAACCGGGAGTTCGGGTGCGCGGCGGGAGTGCCCGACGCGGGGGTCCACGACTGACCCTTCCAGTCGGTGAGGTGCGCGGGCGGCTCGTCGGTGAGGCCCTCCCACCACACGTCGCCGTCGTCAGTGAGCGCGGTGTTGGTGAACAGGGTGTTGGTGTCCATCGTGTGCAGCGCGTTGGGGTTCGACTGCTCGTTGGTGCCGGGCGCGACGCCGAAGAACCCGAACTCCGGGTTGATGGCGTGGAGGCGGCCCTCGTCGCCGAACTTCATCCACGCGATGTCGTCGCCGACGGTCTCGACGGTCCAGCCCGGGACCGTGGGGACGAGCATGGCCAGGTTCGTCTTGCCGCACGCCGACGGGAACGCGGCGGCGATGTACTTCACGCGGCCCTCGGGGTTCGTGATCTTGAGGATGAGCATGTGCTCGGCCAGCCAGCCCTCGTCGCGGGCGATGACCGACGCGATGCGCAGCGCGAAGCACTTCTTGCCGAGCAGCGCGTTGCCGCCGTAGCCGGAGCCGAACGACCAGATCTCGCGCGCCTCGGGGAAGTGCACGATCCACTTCTCGTCGGAGTTGCACGGCCACGGCACGTCGGTCTCACCGTCGGCGAGAGGCACGCCAACCGAGTGCATGCACGGCACGAACTCGCCGTCGGTGCCGAGGACGTCGAGCGCGGCCTGACCCGCGCGCGTCATCGTCCGCATGCTCACCGCCACGTAGGCCGAGTCGGTGATCTCGACGCCGATGTAGGAGAGCGGCGAGCCGAGCGGGCCCATGCTGAAGGGCACCACGTACATGGTGCGGCCCTTCATCGAGCCGCGGAACAGCTCGAGGAGCTTGGCCCGCATCTCGGCCGGGTCCATCCAGTTGTTGGTGGGACCGGCGTCGGCCTCGTTCGTCGAGCAGATGAAGGTGCGGTCCTCCACCCGGGCGACGTCGTTCGGGTCGGAGTGGGCCCAGTAGGACCCCGGGCGCTGGGCCGGGTCGAGCTGGGTGAAGGTGCCGACGTCGACGAGCTGCTTGCAGAGGAGCTCGTGCTCTTCGTCGGAGCCGTCGAACCAGTGCACGTCGTCGGGCTGGCAGAGCTCGGCCATCTCGTCGACCCACGCGAGCAGTCGGGCGTTACGGGTGGGGGCCTGCACGAGCGCCACGTTGCGCCTCCAGACGGATTTCGGGGTGCGGACCACTTTACCGGGGGCCCTGTGACTCGCCCGAAATCGTGGCGGCGCTCAGACCTGAGCGGTGGGGAGGCCCATGTCGACCTCCGAGCCGATCCGCACGTTGGTGACGCGGCCGTCGGCGTCGAGCTCGAAGTTGATGCGCTGACCCTGGCGCAGGGTCTCGAAGAGGGAACCCTCGAGCGCGTCGGGGGCGAAGATCAGCTCGGCACGGTCGGATTCGTCGACGACGACGCCCTCCCGGGAGAGCGGGTCGTACATGCGGACGACGCCCTGCACGACCGACCCCTAGGGCTTCTGCACCTTGCCCGCCTTGAGGCAGGAGGTGCACACGTGGAGTCGCTTCGGGCTGCCGTTCACGACCGCCCTGACCTTCTGCACGTTGGGGTTCCAACGCCGCTTGGTCCGGCGGTGCGAGTGGCTGATGCGCATGCCGAACTGCGGCTTCTTGCCGCACACCTCGCAGACCGACGCCATGACGGGAACCTCTTGTCGCGCTTGACTTGCACAGTGGTGCTGAACCGATCGAACGGTCGAGGATAGCAGCGAGCCAGGTACGATCCCAGCCGTGACGGTCCTGCAGCAGCTGGCGCCCGGCGACCTGCGGCGGATCGTCTCGACCTACCGCGACGCGCTGCGTTCGCACCAGGACGAGCTCAACGCGCTCAACGTCTATCCGGTGCCCGACGGCGACACGGGCACCAACATGGCGCTGACCCTGGAGTCGGTCGTCGCGGCGCTGGGCACTGCGGACGTCGGCGGGACGCCGGACATGGAGACGCCCTCCATGAAGGACGTCTGCGAGGCGATCCGCCACGGGTCGCTCATGGGCGCGCGCGGCAACTCGGGCGTGATCCTCTCCCAGATCCTGCGGGGCCTGGCCGACACCTTCTCGCCGCTCGACGCGGTGTCGGGCTCCGACGTCGTCGCCGGGCTGCGCCGCGCCGCCGACGCCGCCTACCAGGCGGTGCTGCGACCGGTCGAGGGCACCATCCTCACCGTGGTGCGCTCCGCCGCCGAGTCGGTGGAGCACGCGCTCGGCGAGGGCGAGACCACCCTCGCCGGGCTGCTCGAACGAGCCGCGGGCGCGGCGCGCGACGCGGTCGCGAGCACGCCCGACCTGCTGCCGGTGTTGCGCGAGGCGGGCGTCGTCGACGCCGGCGGGCGCGGCTTCGAGCTCCTGCTCGACGCGTGCCTCAACGTGGTGAGCGGTGCGCCGCTGCCCGCGGCCGAAGCGGTCCACAGCAGCATCGAGGTGCGCAGCGTGGTGGGTGCCGGGACGGCGGCCGAAGCAGACGGTCTCGCCGACCTCCGCTACGAGGTCATGTTCTTCCTCGACGCGCCCGACGACCACATCGACGGGTTCAAGTCGACGTGGGGTGCCCTGGGCGACTCCATCGTCGTGGTCGGCGGCGAGGGGCTCTGGAACTGCCACGTGCACACCGACGACATCGGCGCTGCGATCGAAGCCGGCATCGCCGTCGGTCGTCCCCACGACATCCGGATCACCGACCTCTTCGAGCAGGTCGGGCAGCACGAGGAGCCGGCCACGCCGTCCACGACCCCGGTCACGACCGCGGTGGTGGCGGTGGCGGTCGGCGAGGATCTGCGCGAGCTCCTGCGCGGTCTGGGTGTCCAGCAGGTGGTCGCGGGTGGGCAGTCGATGAACCCCTCCACCGCGCAGATCCTGGAGGCGGTCGACGCGTGCGCTGCCGAGGGCGTGCTGGTGCTGCCGAACAACAAGAACATCGTGCCGGTCGCCGAGCAGGTTCCCGCCCTCACGGAGCGCCCCGTGGCGGTGGTGCCGACGGCTGCGGTGGTCGAGGCGCTGGGCGCCCTCGTCGTGTACGACCCGGATGCACCGCTCGACGCGAACGTGGCCGCGATGACCGAGGCGGCGGGACGCGTGCGCGCCGGTGAGGTCACGCAAGCGGTGCGCGACAGCGTGGCCGAGTGCGGTCCGATCACGAACGGCGACTGGATCGCGATCACCCGTGACGGCATCCAGGTCGCGGTGAAGTCGGCGGCCGACGCCGCCATCGCGCTGGTCGACACGCTCGTCGACGACGACGCCGAGCTCGTCACCGTCCTCGTGGGTGAGGACGCCGATGCCGACGACACCGCGCGCCTCGGCCAGCACCTCGCTGACGCGCATCCGCACGTCGAGGTCGAGGTGCACCGCGGCGGCCAACCCCTCTACCCGTACCTCATCGGCGTCGAGTAGCGGTGGGCGCCAGCCCGGACCGAGCGGGCCTCACGCTGCGCGAGCTGGCCTCGCACCGGGTCGACGAGCTGCGCGCGGTCGGCGACAAGCTGCGCGCCGGCCTCGCCGACATGGGCATCGAGACCGTCCTCGACCTGCTCGAGCACTACCCGCGTCGGTACGTCGACCGCACCGAGCGGGCCGAGATCCACGAGCTCGAGATCGGGCAGGAGGCGACGGTCGACGCGGAGGTCCGCGCGATCCACGCCCGCCGCACCCGCGACCGCAAGCGGTCGATCGTGAACGCGACGGTCTACGACGGCACCGGACTGCTCGAGATCGTGTTCTTCAACCAGGCGTGGCGCGAGCGGCAGCTACGGCCGGGCACGCAGGTGTCGCTGTTCGGCAAGGTCGAGAGCTACCGCGGGAAGCGCCAGATGACCAACCCCGTCGTCGACGTGCTCGCGGACCCTGGCGTGGCGTCGGACGCCACCTCTCCCGCGAGTGGGTCCGACGTCACCGGGTCCATCGTGCCCGTGTACCCCCAGTCGGGGAAGGCCGAGGTGCACACGTGGCAGCTCCGCCGCGCGGTGGCATCGTGCCTGCAGCGCACCGCCGCGCGCGGCTTCGCCGATCCGCTCGACGCTGCGCTGCGCGCCGAGCACGAGCTCGTCGACCGCGGTCGCGCCTACAACGACATCCACCGTCCTGCGACCATGACCGACAAGGTCGCAGCGGCTCAGCGACTCAAGTTCGACGAGTTCCTCCGCATGCAGCTCGCGCTCGTCGCCCGCAAGCGCGCGCTCGCGGCCGAGGCGACCGGCATCGTCCACGCGGTCGACGGCGACCTCGTCCCCGCATTCCACGCCGCGCTGCCGTTCCCGCTCACCGACGACCAGGTTGCCGCGATCGCGCAGATCGTCGACGACATGGCCAAGCCTGCGCCGATGCACCGGTTGCTGCAAGGTGAGGTCGGATCCGGGAAGACCGTGGTCGCGCTCACCGCCCTGCTCACGGCGGTGCAGGGTGGGTACCAGGGCGCGTTCATGGCACCCACCGAGGTGCTGGCCGAGCAACACGAGCTGACGATGCGCGCGCTGCTGGGCGAGCTCAGCGTGATGGACGAGGGATCGCTGCTCGGCGAACGGCCCGTCGGCGTCGCGCTCCTCACCAACCGCACCTCGGCGGCGGAGCGTCGTCGCATCGCCGACGGTCTGCGGGCCGGGACGATCGACATCCTGGTCGGCACGCACGCACTGATCTACGGCGGTGTCGAGTTCGCCAACCTCGGCGTCGCGGTCATCGACGAGCAGCACCGCTTCGGCGTGGAGCAGCGCGACCTCCTCCGAGGCAAGGGCGACTCGCCCGACGTGCTGGTCATGACGGCCACGCCCATCCCTCGCACCGCGGCGATGCTGATCTACGGCGACCTCGACAAGACCGAGCTGCGTCACCTGCCGGCCGGGCGTTCGCCGATCGAGACGACGGTCGTCGGCGGCGGACCGCTCGAACGGGTCGCGGTGTACGACCTCGTGCGCGCCCAGGTCGCCGAGGGACGCCAGGCGTACGTCGTCTGCCCTCTGGTGGAGGGCTCCGACAAGCTCGAGGCCCGGGCGGCCACCGAGGAGTTCGAACGCCTCGAGCACGAGGAGCTCGCGGGCCTGCGGTTGGGGCTGTTGCACGGCCAGATGCCGGCGTCCGACAAGGAGGCGGCGATGCGAGCGTTCCGGGCGCACGACACCGACGTGCTGGTCGCGACGACGGTCATCGAGGTCGGCGTCGACGTCCCGAACGCGACGGTGATGGTCATCGAGGACGCCGACCGCTTCGGCCTGCTCCAGCTCCACCAGCTGCGGGGCCGCATCGGGCGTGGCACCCACAAGTCGTACTGCTACCTCCTCGCCGAACCGACCACGCCGCAGGGCGAGGCGCGCATGGAGGCGATGACGCAGTCCGGCGACGGCTTCGACCTCGCCGAGCGCGATCTCGCCATCCGCGGGGCGGGGGAGGTGTTCGGGGAACGCCAGGCCGGGTGGACCGACCTCAAGCTCGGCCGGTTGCCTCAGGACGAGCCGATCGTGTTCGAGGCGCGCGGAGTCGCCGAGGCGATCCTCGACGACGACCCCGACCTCGAGCACCACGGGCAGCTGCGCGAAGAGGTCACCGACCTCCTCGGCGAGAACGTCGACTACCTGTTCAAGAGCTGACGGGTTCGAGAGCAGATGGCGCTGCGGGTGATCGCGGGTTCGGTGGGAGGGCGCAAGCTCGTGGCGCCCAAGGGCGGTGCGCGTCAGGGCGGCACGCGTCCGTCCACCGACCGCCTCAAGGAGGCGTTGTTCTCGTCGCTCGGACCGGCGCGCGTGCACGACGCCACCGTGCTCGACCTGTACGCGGGCAGCGGCGCGCTCGGCATCGAGGCGCTCTCACGCGGCGCGGCGCGGGCGGTGTTCGTCGACCGCGACGCGGCCGCCGAATCGGCCGTCCGGACCAACCTCCGCACGACCGGCTTCGAGGACGTGGCGCGGGTGCAGCGCGCCACCGTCGCCGGCTTCGTCGCCCGTCCGGTGCCCGAGGCACCGTTCGACCTCGTGTTCCTCGATCCGCCCTACGAGGTGGCGAGCACGACGGTCAGCGAGGTGCTGGCGGCGCTGGCCACCGCCGGGCTGGTCGTGCCGGGCGCGACCGTCGTCGTGGAGCGCCCCAAGTCGGGCGAACCGGTCACCCTGCCCGATGCGTGGGGTATCGAGAAGCAGCGGGCCTACGGCGATACGCTCCTGGTCGTCGCGCACGCAGGCTGAGCCGCGCCCGAGTCCTCTCCGCACGTCGTCCCACAGGAGCACACCGAGTGGCCACCGCCCTCTGCCCGGGTTCGTTCGATCCGGTCACCAACGGACACCTCGACATCATCGAGCGCACCGCGCGGCACTTCGACGACGTCATCGTGGCGGTGATCCGCAACCCGCAGAAGACGGCATCGTTGTTCACGCTCGAGGAGCGTCAGGAGATGCTCGCCGAGGAGCTCTCCCACCTCGGCAACGTGCGCATCATGTTCTTCAAGGGCCTCCTCGTCGAGTTCGCCAAGCAGCACCGCGCGGAGTCGATCGTGAAGGGCCTCCGAGCGGTCTCCGACTTCGACTACGAGCTGCAGATGGCGCAGATGAACCAGCAGCTCTCGGGCATCGACACCTTCTTCATCTCGACCAGCCCCCAGTACTCGTTCCTCTCGTCGAGCCTGGTGCGCGAAGTGGCGCGCTACGGCGGCGACGTGTCGGGCATGGTGCCGCCGAAGGTGGCGAAGCGCCTCACCGAGCGCTGGGCCGAGCGCGCCGCAGCCGAGGGCGAGAGCTCGTGAGCGCCACCCCATGAGCGACCAGCAGGCCTACGACCTCGAGACGATCCTGCGCGAGCTGCGCGACATCCTCGACACGGCCCGCACCATGCCGATGTCGGCGTCGGTGCTGGTGAACCGGGAGGAGACGCTCGAGCTCATCGACGAGGCGCTGGCGTCGCTGCCCGAAGAGCTCCGTCACGCCCGCTGGCTGATCAAGGAGCGCGAGGAGTACCTCGTGCAGGCGCGCCGTGACGCCGAGGACATCGTCGAAGCGGGGCGAGTCCAGGCCGAGCGCATGGTCGAGCGCACCGAGGTCGCGCGTGAGGCGCGCCGGGTGGCCCAGCAGGTGATCTCGCAGGCGGAGGCGGACAGCCGGCGGCTGCGCCACGAGGCCGAGGACTACATCGACCAGAAGCTGGCGGCCTTCGAGGTGGTGCTCGAACGCACGATGGCGACGGTGGTGAAGGGACGCGAGCAGCTCCAGGCCGTGGTCGAGCCGCTGCCGTCCGATCTCCCCGACGAGCACACCGGACTCGAGTCGATGTACGACACCGGCGATCCCGCGGTCTACGACCAGGACGTCGAGTAGCCGGGCTCCGGCACCAATCGCGGCATGCATCCGGACACGTCCGGATCGCGGCATCCGTCCGGAGGCACGGGCCGGCTGCTATCCTGGCCCACCGGCCCGAACGCGGCCGCCGACCGTCTCACCGCCTTCCCACCTGGGGTTTCTCCGCCGTGGGGGCGACCCCGACCCCGTGCTCGCAGGCCGAACCCATGAGTGCACTCCGCATCGACGTCGCCGACCTCCTGACGCATCCCGGCGCGCGCCGTCCCGTGCACCTGGAGGCCGCGCTCGCCGACCTCGGCACGCCCGTGGCGCGCATCGTCGAACCGGTCTGGCTCGACCTCGTGCTCGAGCGCGTCCCCGACG
>DASUAS010000113.1:0-2504 GCA_035763625.1 Acidimicrobiia bacterium | reverse complement strand
GTCGGGGAAGAACCGTGCCGGCACCCACACCACGGCCCAGCCGACCAGCGCGAGCATCCACCCGCGCGCGGTCCACGCGAGTCGGTCACCCGTCGCCACGAAGAGCGGGACCGCGGCGGCCACGATCAGACCCCACATGAGCCAGCCCGCCGACGCGGGGCCGGTGTCGAAGCGCAACACCTGCGAGAGGTCGAGCGCGGGCCGGAACGCGAACCCGAGGGACGCCTTGTCGGTGCCGGCGTGCGCGTACGCGAGCGGCCAGGGGAAGAGCAGCACGAGTGCGCCGATCGACGCCACGATCGCGATGCCGAAGGCGCGCAGCATCGCGCGTCCGGCGCGCGCGATCGGGATGGCGACGACGAACGTGAGCACCGCGAGCACGAACAGCCCGAGTCCGGCGGGGTAGAACGCGGCGAGGACTGCACACGCAGCCGCGAGGCGAAGCACGCGACCGCGCCGCGCGTCACCTCGTGCTCCGAGTCGCACCACGCGCAGGAGCAGGAACGGCAGCAGTGCGAACAGGACCAGCGGCCCGAGGCGTCCCTGCGCGAGCGCGTTGCGGGCGACGGGGTTGATCCCGTACGCGAGGCCGGCAGCGAGGGCGGGCCCGCGGAAGCCGATGGTGTGGCGACCGAGCCGGTAGGCCCCGATCGCGCCCAGCGGCAGCGCGACCACGACGACCAACGTCTGCGCGAGCCCGGTCGCCCCGAGCAGGACGGTGCTCCACGCGCCGATCACGGCGAGGGCGGCGGGTGCGGGCGACGCCGAACCGAGGCCGGTGTAGCGCCACGCGGACCCGAAGCTGTCGAACACGTCGCCGATGCCGGGCCAGTGCGCGAAGGTGCCGATCGCGGGGACGCCGTGCGTGAGGAGGCTGCGGGAGCCGAGCGCCACCATCACGAGGAAGCCGAGGAACGCGATCGCGGCCGGCGTGCGCATGCCGTCGGAGACCGAGTCGACCGCCGAGCGCGACGCGTCGCCGATGCTGCGCAGGCGGGTGTCGGTGTGGAGGTGGTGGGCGAGGAACGCGCTGAGGCGCGCCGTGCTCGAGACCTGGAGCTCGCGGAGGTCGGAGTCGGGCACCGTCCGCAGCGCCTGCGCGCGCGCGCGTGAGGCGCGCGTGCGGCGCACGTGGAACAGGTTCGAGTACCAGCTGCCGATCGCGGCCCGGGCGCGGCGCGGGCGGCCGACGAGGAGATCACCGAGCGCCTCGACGAAGCCGACGACGAAGCCCACCGGCACCAGCCAGAGCAACTTGCGGAACGAGTAGGAGGTGAAGAGCACGCGCACGCGCGAGCGGGCCAGGGCCGACTCGTCGGGGCGGTCGTCGCGGAGGCGGTCGGTGGCGGCCTCGCGGTGGGTGGCGCGGGCATCGGGCACCACGAGCACGCGCGCTCCGGCGAGGCGGGCGCGCCAGCAGAGGTCGAGGTCCTCGGCCCCGGGGAAGGTCTCGGGGTCGAAGCCCTGGAGCTCCTCGAACAGGTCGGTGCGCACGAGCATCGCGGCGGTGGTGACGTAGAAGACGTCACGGACGCCGTCGTGCTGCTCCTGGTCGAGCTCGCCGGGTTCGATCCCCGTGTACGGCGCACCGAAGCGATCGATGGCCCGGCCGACCTCGAGCAGGATCTCGGGGTTCTCCGGGCTCACCAGCTTCGGGCCGAGGATGCCGGCGTTGGAGCGGTACCCCTCCTCCACCAGCAGGCGGATCACGGGCGGGTCGAGGACGACGTCGTCGTGGGAGAGGAGCAGGAACGTCGCGCCCTCGACCGCGTGGAGGGCCTCGTTGGCGGCATCGGCGAAGCCGGCACCGTCGTCGAGGCGACGGACGAACGCCCGCGGCAGCACCGCGGCGACGCGCGGCGTGGGATCGTCGTGCGAACCGCAGTCGACGACGAGCACGGTCAGGTCGTCGTAGTCCTGCTGCGCGAGACCGACCAGGGTGGCCTCGAGCCACGGGCCCGGATTCCTCGTCACCACCACCGCGACGACCGGCGGGTACTGCGCGAGCTCCTCCTCGGCGCCGTCGCCCTCGACGTCCGGCGTGAGCTGGTTGTCCGGTTCGTCCGCGTCGTCCGGAGACGCCACGACGGGCGCGTCGGGCGGTTCGGGCGCACTCATGGGAGACGACAGCGTACCGTCGGCCCCCCCGCCGCCCCGGGTATCGGCGAGCCATCGGGCGAGTCGTCGGGCACGCCCCGCCCGGGACACGGCCCGGGGTGAGGGGCGAGACGGCCGGTACGCTCGGCGCATGATCACGGCGTTGGCGGGGGGCGTGGGCGCGGCCCGCTTCCTCCGCGGGCTCGTGCAGGTCGTCGATCCGGTCGAGGTCACGGTGATCGTCAACACCGGGGACGACGACTGGTTCCACGGCCTCTACGTCTGCCCCGACCTCGACTCGGTCACCTACACGCTGGCGGGGGCCCAGAACCCCGACACCGGCTGGGGCCTGGCCGGCGAGACCTTCGCCACCGTCGACGCCCTGGCCCGCTACGGCGAGGAGACCT
>DASUAS010000112.1:0-6396 GCA_035763625.1 Acidimicrobiia bacterium | reverse complement strand
ACCTTGCACGGCCGGGCGTCGGTTCTTAGCCTCCACGGGAGACGCGGGCTCGGCGAAGCCCCCTGACGGAGGTGTGACATGGCCCTGCGCGACATCCGCGACCTGAAGGACGACCCCGAGGAGTACCAGCGGGAGCTGGAGCGCCGGTGGACCGGCCTGCTCAGCTACCGCTACATCGGGCGCAACCACGGCTCGATGAACACCGGACCCGAGGACAACACGGTCACGCTGCGGCGCGACATGCGCAACCTCACCGGGGGACTGCTCGTGGCGCCGCTGTCGATCACGTCCCCCGAGGGCAACGTGGGCTCCGACCTGGAGACCGTGCCCAACCCGGTGATCCACTCGTGCGTGATCATCGACCCCGCGCCCGACGTCACCACCATCGAGGTGGTCGACGCCGAGGTGCTGCACCCGGGCACGCGCATGGGCTACAGCCGCTCGCGCATCGTCGACGCCGACAACCACGACCGCGTCATCGCGTACCTCGAGGGCCAGGGCGCGCGCATCGGCACCGTTCCCGAGGGGCTCGACAAGATGCCCGAGGACAAGCTCGAGATCGTCGACTCGCCCGACCTCCCGCCGCTGTGGAAGGCCTTCGGCGCGTCGAAGCGCGACGACGGCACGTGGCAGCTCGGCGAGCTGTCGGTGGAGCTGGCGTCGCCCGACGCCGCGCTGCACATCGGGCCCCAGCACGTCGTGCTCGAGACCGCGGCGATGGACGCGGCTGCGGAGGTGGCCGGCACCGACCAGCTCCAGCTGGAGGCGTGGCACGTGATGTTCCTGGCCCGCGGCAAGGTGGGCCCGTTCCGCGTCGACGCCGAAGCCGCACAGGGCCCCGACGGCAAGGTCGCGGCGCGCATGGTGATGCACGACGAGGGCAACGGCGACCGCGCCGTCACCTCCGCCACCGCCCTCTTCCGCGTCGTCCCCTAGCGTTTTTGGCGCCGTTCGGCCGGGTCTACCACCCACGAACGGTGAGAGAACGCGAGAAGAGAAGAGAAGAGGGGGTCAGTCGGGCCAGAGGGTGACGCCCTGCTCGCGGAGGGTCTGGATCTCGGCGTCGGAGTAGCCCAGGTGGGTGAGCACCTCGCGTGAGTGCTGGCCCAGCAGGGGTGGCGGGCCGGCGATGCGACCAGGCGTCTCCGACAGGTCGACCAGGCTGCCGAACTGGCGGAAGCGCCCGTAGGTCGGGTGCTCGTAGTCGGCAACCAGGCCCGCGGCGACGAGATCGGGCTGCGTGAACCAGGTGCGGCGCGCGTCCTCGCGTGCCATCTCCACCGGCACGCCGGCCCCGTCGAGGAGGTCGAACGCCTCCTGCATCGTGCGCACGGCGAAGAAGGCTTCCAGCGTCTCGGCATCGAGCCCCGGCACCACGCTCGCCAGCGCGCGCCGGTGGCTGTCGCCCAGGCACGCAAGCGCGATCCAACCGTCGCTCGCCTCGTAGAGCCGGTAGAGCGGGCCGAACCCGGTCTGGCGCGCGTCGGTGCGCGGCCGCGGCGACCAGCCGTCGGGACCGATCCACGCGTCGGTGTTGAGGAACACGCCGCCGTTCACGATCGACGTGTCGACGAGCTGGCCCTCGCCGGTGCGCTCACGCCAGTACAGCGCCATGAGCACCGCGAGCGCCGACTGCACCGCGCACGCCTGGTCGCACATCCCGAAGCGGTACCAGTTGGGTCCGTTGCCCTCGCCGCCGAGCTCCTGCTCCAGCCCGCACGACGCCTGCGCGAGCTGGTCGAACCCGGGCCACGTGGCGCGGGGGCCGTCGTTGCCCCACATGGTCGTGTGGCAGTAGATCACGCGCGGGTTGAGGCGCTGCGCGGTCTCGTAGTCGACGCCGAGGCGTTCGGCGACGCCCGGCCGCATGTTGTGGTGGACGACGTCGACCTCGCGCATGAGGCGGTGCGCGATCTCGAGGCCCTCGGGCTGCTTCAGGTCGACGACGACGTCGAGCTTCCCGCGCTGGCAGCCGTTGAACGGCTGCGTCACCGGACGCATCTGGTCGCCGAGCGGCGACTCCAGCTTGTAGACGGTCGCGCCGAGGTCGCCGAGCAACATCGGACCGAAGGGACCGGCGAGGAAGTTGCCGAGGTCGAGGATCGTGATGCCCTCGAGCGCATGCGTGACCGGGCGCGTCGCCGGACGCGCCGCGCGCGCTCGCGCCGGCTCGTCGCCCAGCGCGCCGAGCACCTCGTCGGTGTGCTGTCCGACGGCCGGCTGGGGGCCCTGCACCACGGGCGCCGGCACGCCGTGGAGCCGGAACGAGATGCCGGCCTGCTTGACCGGGCCGATCACCGGATCCTCGACGACCACCGACATGCCGTTGTTGACGACCTGCTCGTCGTCCAGTGCCTCGTGCGCGGGGCGCACCGGCGCGATCGCGATCTCGTTGGCCCAGAACTGGTCGAGCAGGTCCTGGCGCTTCATGCGACCGATCGCGTCGCGGATCACCTCGTCGAACGCCTGCGCGCCGGTTGGGTTCCATTCGAGGTCGGGTGGGTCGATGCCCAGGATCTCCCAGACGATGCTGCGGTCCTTGCCGCGACCGCCCGCGAAGTGCATCGAGTGCACCCACAGCCCGTCGGCGCACTCGTAGATGCTCGGGCGAGGCTCGAAGCCGATCTCGAACCACGGCTCGACCCGGTGCTCGGGGTCCTGCCAGAGCTGCGTGGTGAACGACAGCACGCCCTGGTACAGCGACGTCTCCACCCACTGCCCGCGACCGGTGAGCTCGCGCGCGTAGAGCGCGGCGAGGATGCCCTCGACGGTGAGGTACGACGCGGCGATGCTCGGCAGCGGCGCGTGGAGGAAGATCGGTCCGTCACGGAACCCGGGCTGCTCGTACTGCATGCCCGAGCGCGCCTGCACCAAGAGGTCGATGGCCGGGCGGTCGGCGGCGTCGGTGGTGCGTGGGTAGCCGGTGAGCGAGCAGTAGACGAGCGACGGTCGTCCGTCGGCGACGCGCGCGTAGTCGAGCTCGCGTGCAGCGAGGTACCCCGGCGCGAAGCTCTCGACCAGCACGTCGGCGGTGTCGACCAGCGCGAGCAGCTGTTCGCGGTCGCCCGCGTCGTCGAGGTCGAGCACCACACTGCGCTTGCCTCGGTTGGTGACCACCGACCCCACGTACCCGCGTTGCGGGTCGCCGGTCGCCGGTTCGATCTTCACCACGTCGGCGCCGTGATCGCTGAGCGTCATCGTCGCCATCGGACCGGCGAGACCGGTGGTCAGGTCGACGACACGCAATCCCTCGAGTGCACCGGGCATCAGACCTTGGTCACCTCGACCTTCACCTCGATCGTCATCTCGACTGCTGGCGTCCGCGCGCGGTGACAGACTCGCGCCGGACGGCCAACGCCGACGCGTCGCGGGTCCACTGCTCGGCCATGTACCCCTCGATGAGGTGCGCTTCGTCGAGGGTCGCGGCGTTGGCGATGCGCCGGTAGTGCGCGAGCAGCCGCCGCACCCCCGTCTGGTCGTTGCTCACGATGTCGGCCGCGAGCCCTCGCGCGAACGGGAGCAGCTCCTCGTGCGGCACCACGTGGTTCACCAGCCCGATCCGGAGCGCTTCGTCGGCGGCGACGAAGTTGCCGGTGAGCGACATCTCGATCGCGCGCGGCAGCCCGACATGTCGCGCCAGGAGCACGGTGATGCCGCCACCGGGCATGATGCCGACGCGCGCGTGCGTGTCGGCGAAGCGGGCCCGCTCCGACGCCACCAGGAACGTGCACTGCAGCGCGAGTTCGAGCCCGCCGGTCACCGCCACGCCGTTGATCGCGCCGATGACCGGCTTGGGGATCAGCGGGATGAAGCGGTAGAGACCGTTGTCGTCGAAGCGCTCGGGACCCTCGCCCGGTCCGCGGGGCGAATCGGTGGGCGGGATCTCGCCGCTCACCTCCTTGAGGTCGACGCCGGCGCTGAACGCGGGATCGGCCCCCGTGAGCACGACCGCGTCGACGTCGGGATCGTCACCGGCCGCGCCGACCGCGTCCCAGAGCGCGTGGCCCAACGCGCGGCTCAACGCGTTGCGGGCCTCGGGGCGGTTGAGCGTGATGGTGGCGACGCGGTCGGCGACCTCGACGAGAACCACGGAGTCGGTCACAGCGGCGGAGTCGACCACGACGACCGACGGGTGCGCAACCGGTCCGGAGCCGCGCGAGGATTCCGTTCGCACCCGTCCGTTCGAGACGTTCACGCAAGCGCTCCCGGAGGTCGACGGCTACCTCGTGGCCCGCTGCGGTCGCCGCGATCCAGCGGGGGATGATCGAGGAGGTCACCATCGGGTGGTTGACGGTCGTCGGGCGCCGGCGACTGATCGACCACTGGCGTCGCCCGCCGGTTCGAGAGCGCACACCCGACCTCGCGTGCGGTTTCGAGACCTCAGCGCAGAGCGCGTGGGACGAACCACTCGACTCGGTCCGGTGCCGATGTGCTCTCGCTCGCGCAAGCCCGCTACGCCAGCCCGGCCCCCCGCGGTGCGGGGAAGTCGAGCACCGACACCGCCCCCGGACGCGCGTCGACCAGCCGCGGGATGGTGTTCATCGCCCGCGACACGTTCAGCAACGACGTCGATTCGCCCGGAGGCGCACCTTCGGGCCACCCGAACGTGGTGACGATCGACGGCTCGCCGTCGATCTCGACCCGCCACGGCGGCTCCTCGTGGGTCTGGCGCCAGCCGTCACCGAGGCGGAGCGCGGCGGTCTGCTGGTTGGTGACCTTCAGGAACGCACGATCACCCGACGTCGCGGTCCACGTCCACTCGATGCCCGCCACCTGGCCCCGGGCGATGACGAGGCGCGACGACGGCAACGTGAAGTCCTCTTCGGCGACGACCGTGCGCTTCTCGGACAGCACGCAGTCGGTGAGCTCGACACCGAGACCGTCGGCGATCATCTGCGCCGACTGGCGGATCGCGCTGGTGAAGTGCGCGTCGAACATCTCCGCGTACTCGGCTTCGGCGCCGACGTCCTTGCCGATGCCGAGCGACTGGATCTGCACACCCGACGGATACGTCGACACGTCGTTCCACTGACGGGCGCGGATCTGGCGGATGCGCCCGGTGTACCCGGTGACGAACAGCGGCCAGACGTCGCTGATGAGCCCGGGGATGTTGCCGCCCGCGGTGAACGACGCGTCGCCCTCGCGCCCGGCCGCGTCGATCAGGTCGAAGTCGGGCGACCCGGGGAGGTAGTAGCCACCGATCCCCGTGTACACGCTCACCCCCGCGCGCAGCAGCGCGGTGACGAGGTCGAGGTCGAACGTCAGCCCCGAGTGGATGGCGGCATCGGGCTTCGCCGCGAGCACGTCGTCGAGGCGCTGCGTGGTCACGATGCCGTTGGCCGCCGCGCCCACGAGCTCGCCGGAGTCACGCCCGGCCTTCTCGTCGGTGTGGACCATCACCGCCACCAGCTCGAGCTCGGGATGGCCGGCGCACCGGCGCACGATCTCGCTCCCGACTCCACCCGTGTACAGCTGCGCCAGCCGGATCATCTCGTCCCCCTGGGTTCGCCCGGCGCGGTCGCGCCAAGTTTCGATACTCTACGGTTTCGTTTCGCAGCATGCAGCACAGGCCTCAGGGGGAGCAATGCCGGGAGCTCGGTTGGACGGCAAGGTGGCGCTCGTCACCGGGGGGACGAAGGGCATCGGTCGGGGCGTGGTGGAGATGCTCGCCGCCGAGGGCGCGGCGGTGACGTTCACCGGCCGCTCCGAGGACGTCGGCCGCGAGGTCGAGGCCGGCGTGAGCGCGGCCGGTGGGCAGGCCCAGTACGTGAAGGCCGACAACGGCGTCGAGGAGCAGCTCGCCGGCGCGGTGGCAGCCACGGTCGAGCGCTACGGGAAGCTCACGACGCTCGTGAACAACGCCATCGCGTCGGAGGACGTCGGCAGCGGGCTCGACAGCCACGTCGACGAGGTCGACGACGGCACGTTCGAGAAGATCCTGCGCATCGCGCTCATGGGCACGGTGTGGGCGACGAAGCACGCGGTCCCCGAGATGCGCAAGGCCGGCAGCGGGTCGGTCGTGAACATCTCCGCCAGCTCGTCGAAGTCGGCGCTCCCCCACCGGCCCGCGTACCACGCGTCGAAGGGCGCCATCAACGCGCTCACGCGCCAACTCGCGGTCGACTACGGCAAGGACGACATCCGCGCCAACGCGATCATCGTCGGCTTCATCTTCACCGGATCCGACGCGATGACCGCGATCCTCGACAACCCGCAGTACAAGGCCGCGTTCCTGAAGAACATCATGGTCCCGCGCTTCGGTGAGCCCGCCGACATCGCCGCCGGGGTCGTGTACCTCGCGTCCGACGAGTCGAAGTACGTCACCGGCACCGAGCTCACCATCGACGGCGGCGCCCTCTGCCACCAGGCGCTGCCCGAGCTCGACTTCGAGGGGAT
>DASUAS010000111.1:0-2215 GCA_035763625.1 Acidimicrobiia bacterium | reverse complement strand
CCGGGCGACGACGTGGATGTCGTCGGCGGTGAGCTGCTGGAGGGCGGCGTGGAACTCCGTCAGATCCATGGATGACATTCTCGGCACAACCGGGGCGCGAGTTGGGGGATTTTCGGGGTCGGAACGAGCAATTCCTCGTGGCGGGGTTGTTCCCCGGACCCCGGGCTCCTCTCCCGCTCCTACCCCACTGGTGTCTGGCTGCGGACCAGGCCGTCGAGGATGTCGGCCTCGCTGACCAGCATCTTCTCGAACCCGAGCACGCGGAAGATCCCGACCAGCACCGCGGTGCCGCCGACGATCACGTCGACCCGACCGGGCTCGAGTCCGGGGTTGTGCGCGCGCTGAGCGGCGCTCTCGGTCGCGAGCGTGCGGAAGACGTCCTCTGCTGCCTCGCGCGTGAGCACGAAGTGGTGGATCTTCTCGGGGTCGTACTCGGGGATGCCGAGCTCGACCGCGGCCACGGTCGTGACCGTGCCGGCGAGCCCGACCAACGTCGCCGCGTCGGACGCGCCCGGGACGACGCGCGGCACGTCGGCGACGAGGTCACGCACCGCGGCGACCGCGTTCGAGAGCTCCTCGGGCGCGGGCGGATCCGATTCGAGGTACTGCTCGGTGACGCGCACGCAGCCCATGTCGAGCGACACGAGCCCGGTGGGCGCGTCGGTGCCCAGCACGAACTCGGTGGAACCGCCACCGATGTCGACGACGAGGTACGGCGCGGGCGCGTCGAGGTCGGCGGTGGCACCGAGGAACGAGAGCTCCGCCTCCTCCTCACCTGAGAGGAGCTCGGGCGTGACGCCCAGCGCGTCGCGCGCGGCGGTGAAGAAGTCGTCGCGGTTCGAGGAGTCGCGCGCCGCGCTGGTGGCAGTGGCGCGCACCGCGCCGACACCGAGGTCGTCGAGCACGCCGCGGTACTCGCGCAGCACCGCGACGGTGCGCTCGATCGCGTCGGGTGCGAGGGCGCGGGTGCGGTCGACGCCCTGGCCGAGACGCGTGATGCGCATGCGTCGGTCGAGCGGCACCACCCTGGCGTCGCGCGGTGACGAGCCGTCGACCTCGGCGACGAGGAGGCGGACGGAGTTCGTGCCGATGTCGACCGCGGCGACGCGCGTCACACGCGCTCCGCGACATTCGACCGGGCGAGCGCGAGCTGCGCGGCAGTCCAGTGGCCGACCGGGTCGTCGGCGCCGGCGAGCAGGTTGGCGTAATGGGCGTGGAGGCACTTCACGCCCTCACGGGTCCCGCCGACCCCGCCGGACGGGCGTGGTCCCACGTGCCCGGGCGCGACGGCGGCGTCGCGCTCCGTCGCGTAGGCGTCGTGCGCCGCCCGGAGTGCGCCGACGTCGACCGCGGCCTGCGCCGCACGCACCCCGCCGGCCGCCTCGAGCCGGGAGATCTCGACGTTGAGCTCGGGGTCGACCAGCCAGTACCGGGTGGGCATCGGCGTGCCGTCGCGGGTGAAGGGCGCGTTGCGCACCACCACCGGGGCCCCGGTGGCGTCGCGAACGACGACCTCGAAGTCGGCCTGCGGTGGGCGTCCGAGGCGCTCGGTGAGCGCGGCGACGTCGATGGGATCGGGATTCACGACCCCGCAGTCTACGGAGCGGGTGGAACCGTGCTGCTGGGCGGCGGCGTCGTGCTGCTGGGCGCGGGCAGGATCACGAAGGGGCGCTCACCCGGCTTGACCAGCCCGTACTTCTCGCGGGCGAGCCGTTCGATCTCCGCGTCGGTGCTCAGGCGCTTCGACTCGCGCGCGAGGCGTGCGTTCTCGGTCTGCAGCACCGAGAGCTGCGATCGCGCCTTGTTGGTCTCGTTCCGCTGGTCGAGCCACGTACGGGTGGGGTACACGAACGCGAACAGGAGCCCGACGAGCACCACGAGGAACAGCGCCAACCGCATCGACGGCCGACGCCGCTCACGCCTCTGCCGCGCCGGCTTCGCACCGCGCTCGGAGCCGCGCTTCGAGCCACGCTTCGGCTTGGAGCGACGCGGCGCGTCAGCCACCGCTGCCCCCCGCGCGCGCCGGCAGCGCCGCGGCACCGAGGTACGACGCCACCGGGCCGAGCTCCTCCTCGATGCGCAGGAGCTGGTTGTACTTGGCGACGCGGTCGCTGCGTGCCGGCGCGCCGGTCTTGATCTGGCCGCAGTTGGTGGCGACGGCGAGATCGGCGATCGTCGCGTCCTCGGTCTCGCCGCTGCGGTGCGACATCATCGC